>CAYLSL010000061.1:0-11348 GCA_964386615.1 uncultured Veillonellaceae bacterium | reverse complement strand
GGCGTTATTCTGTCTGGATGGAAACCAAGCTGATGAAAATGCCGTTGAACGATGTTTTAGCCGGCTTGCTGGGTCTGGGCGCTGGTCTTATTATTGCTAATTTATTGGGGGCTGCATTCGTTCCGGTTCCTTTGGTAGGTAAATATATTCCGGTATTTCTCAGTATTATTTTGGGTTATACAGGCCTCAATGTCGCCATCCGCAAGCGGGAAGAGCTTTCCAACCTGTCGATGCCGGCGATTTTTGGCGGCAAGGATCGGGGCAAGGAAAAGCCGGTTTCAGCCCCTGGTCAGTTTAAGATTCTGGATACGAGTGTGATTATTGACGGCCGGATTGCTGACATTTGCCAATGCGGATTTATTGAAGGGGTACTGTTGGTGCCGGGGTTTGTCCTGGAAGAGCTCCAGCACATCGCCGACTCGTCTGATTTGCTGAAACGCAATCGCGGGCGTCGCGGACTTGATATCCTGAATCGGATTCAAAAAGAAAAAAATGTAGTAGTGCAGATTGATAATCGCAATTTTGAAGATGTGGCGGAAGTCGATGCCAAGTTGGTCCGATTGGGGCAGTTGATCAAGGGGAAAATTCTTACCAACGATTACAACCTGAATAAGGTAGCCGAACTTCAGGGTGTAACCGTCATGAATATCAACGAACTGGCAAATGCCGTCAAACCTGTCGTACTGCCCGGTGAAGAAATGCTGGTGCATGTGGTCAAGGATGGCAAAGAGGCTGGCCAGGGCGTTGCCTATCTGGATGACGGAACGATGATCGTAGTGGATAATGGCCGGAAACATCTCGGGGATACGATTGACGTACTGGTTACATCGGTTTTGCAGACAGCTGCAGGACGGATGATTTTCGCCAAATTGAAATAGCGGTAATAATGGTGTAGAGGAGCGGTTTCATGGTTGCGCCAACAGGAACACTGCCTGCCAATTTTATTCAGAATATCATTACTGAAGATGCCAAAACCGGTAAATACGGGAATCGGGTCCATACGCGGTTTCCGCCGGAACCGAACGGTTATCTGCATATCGGTCATGCCAAATCCATTTGCCTTAACTTTGGCATTGCTGCGGAAAACGGCGGTCTGTGCAATTTGCGTTTTGATGATACTAACCCGAGCAAAGAAGAAGTCGAGTATGTTGATTCGATTCAGGAAGATGTCCGCTGGCTCGGTTTTGATTGGGGCGACCGGATGTATTATGCGTCCGACTACTTCCCCCAGTTGTTTGCTTACGCGCAGCAACTGATCCGCTTGGGCAAGGCATATGTCTGCGATTTAACCGCGCAACAGATCCGCGAACATCGCGGTACGCTGACCGAACCAGGCAAAAACAGTCCTTTTCGTGATCGGTCGGTAGAAGAGAACCTTGATTTGTTCAACCGGATGAAAGCCGGCGAATTCCCCGACGGGTCGAAAACACTGCGAGCTAAAATCGACATGGGTTCACCCAATATCAATATGCGTGACCCAGTGCTGTACCGGATCCTGAGAGCGACTCACCATCGTACCGGTGATGCCTGGTGTATTTATCCCATGTATGATTACGCGCACCCCTTATCGGACGCGATTGAACAGATTACCCATTCGATTTGCACGCTGGAGTTTGAAGATCACCGGCCCTTATATGACTGGTGTGTTGAAACGCTGGGCATTTATCATCCACAGCAGATAGAATTTGCCCGACTGAATCTGACCCGCTCGGTAATGAGCAAACGTAAGCTGCGTGAACTTGTCGAACAGAAACAGGTCAGCGGCTGGGATGACCCGCGGATGCCTACTATTTCCGGCCTGCGGCGCCGCGGCTATACTCCGGAGGCAATTCGTGATTTTTGTGAACGGATTGGTGTAGCAAAGAGCAATAGTACAGTTGACTATGAACTGTTGGAACACTGCGTCCGTGAAGACCTAAATTTAAAAGCTTCCCGGGCTATGGCAGTTTTGCGCCCGCTAAAGGTGATTATCGAAAATTATCCCGAGGGTCTGGTCGAAGAACTGGAGGCCGAAAACAATCCGGAAAACCCGGAAATGGGCACACGCAAAGTCCCGTTTTCCCGAGAACTGTATATCGAACAGGATGATTTCATGGAAAACCCGCCCGGAAAGTTTTTTCGTCTGGCGCCGGGACGCGAAGTTCGTTTGAAACATGCCTATATCATTAAATGTGAACAGGTGGTCAAAGACCCGCAGAGCGGCGAAATTATCGAACTTCGCTGCACCTATGATCCGGAAACCAAAAGCGGGGGTGCTGCCAGCGGTCGTAAGGTGAAGGGGACCCTTCACTGGGTGTCGGCGGCGCATGCCAAGCCGGTCGAAGTCCGTCTCTATGAGCAGTTGCTGATCGAGGATGCGGCTGATGCTGCAGACGAAGAGGGAGGAAGCCGGGTGAACCCGCAGTCGCTTACCGTATTGTCGCAGGCATTGGTTGAGCCGGCATTGGCTGGCGCGGCAAAGGGAAACCGTTTCCAGTTTTTGCGTCATGGATATTTCTGTCTTGATGCCGATGCAAGGCCGGATGCTCCGGTATTTAACCGGATTGTCTCGTTGCGGGATTCCTGGGCCAAAGCCCAAAAAGCGTAGGGTTGTATGGTGAGGCCGGAAGAAAAACTGTTGACTGCCGTAATCATTGCGGCGGCCGGTAGTTCGACTCGGATGGGCGCTGGCATTGACAAGCAGTTTGTCATGTTGAATGGACAGCCGGTATTGTGGCATACGCTCAACGTATTTATACAATTGCCGCAGGTCCGGCAACTCTTGGTCACTGTGTCGCCGGGCAATGCAGAGCGGGTGGCGGCATTATTGCAAACGACCGTAACCGATATTCCCTGGCAGATTGTGCCGGGGGGCGCGGAACGTCAGTATTCAGTGCAAAATGCGCTGAACCGTGTCGATTCCAGCATGGATCTGGTAATGGTCCATGATGGTGCACGGCCTTTCGTAGAAAAAGATTGCGTGCTCGAATCGATGCGATTGGCCGGACATTACGGCGCCGCGGTTGTAGCGGTGCCGGTCAAGGACACGATCAAGTCGGCGGACCAGTCTGCTGTTGTACGTCAGACGTTGGACCGCTCTAGTTTGTGGCAGGTTCAGACTCCGCAGACTTTCCGCCGGGAGCTGTTGCAACAGGCTTATGCGCAGGCTGCTGCGGCCGGAGTATTGGCGACGGATGACGCGGCGCTGGTCGAGCGGGCCGGTGGTGAAGTAAGACTGGTTCGTGGCTCATATAACAACTTTAAAGTTACCACGCCGGAAGATTTATTGTTGGCGGAAGCGGTGGCTGCCGGAGGGAGCGTGTGGCGCATGCAGCGGGTTGGGTTTGGTTATGATGTGCATCAGTTTGTAGCAGGACGCCCCTTGATGCTTGGCGGCGTGGAAGTACCCCATACACGCGGCCTGGAAGGGCATTCAGATGCGGATGTCCTATTGCACGCGATTGCCGATGCTTTGCTCGGCGCCGCCGGACTGGGTGATATCGGCCGGCATTTTCCGGACACGGACCCTCGCTACAAGGGAATTTCCAGCCTGGTATTATTGCACGAAGTGCGGGATAAAATAAGCGAAGCCGGTTTTGTGACGCACAATCTGGATGCGGTGGTGGCGGCGCAGGAGCCCAAGCTTGCTCCCTATATTGAACGAATGAACATGAGGATTGCAGAAACGCTGGGGATCAGCGTTTCGCAGGTGAATATCAAGGCGACCACAACCGAACGCCTCGGTTTTGTCGGCCGCAAGGAAGGGATCGCCGCCCAGGCGGTGGTCATGATTGGCTAGTATTATTAAAGCACCGGAAGGGTTGGGTGGAAAAATGTCTGAAGGCACAATGAGACTCCGGTTTGCCCCGAGTCCGACAGGCCCGTTTCATATCGGCGGAGCTCGGTCGGCTCTGTTTAATTGGCTATTGGCCCGCAAAAATGGCGGGAAACTGGTGCTGCGGATTGAAGATACCGACTTGGAGCGTTCCAGCCGGGAATCTGAGGAAAATATCAAAAATGCCTTGAAATGGCTGGGAATTGACTGGAACGAGGGAATCGACGTTGGTGGTGAATATGGACCTTACCGTCAGACGGAACGGCTTTCGATTTACGCCGAATATACCGATCGACTTCTGGCAAGCGGCAAAGCTTACCGTTGTTACTGCACCGACGAAGAACTGGAGGCAGAACGCCAGAAACTGATGGCGGAAGGGGCAATGCCCCGCTATATGGGCAAATGTCGAAATCTGAGCGCTGCTGACGAAAAGGCCCTGCAAGCCGAAGGACGTAAATCAACAGTGCGGTTTAGGGTGCCGGAAAATCAGGCGATTACGTTTCAGGATGCTGTGCGGGGTACGGTAAGTTTTGATTCCAATGGGATCGGTGATTATGTCATTGTCAAATCGGATGGGATTCCGGTATATAATTACGCGGTTGTGCTGGATGATGCACTGATGAAAATCACCCATGTCATCAGAGCCGAAGAACACCTGTCCAACACGCCGCGGCAGATTTTGCTCTATCAGGCGCTTGATTTGCCGTTGCCGACATTTGGCCATATATCGCTGATTCTTGGCAAAGATCGCAGTAAAATGAGCAAACGTCATGGGGCGACATCGGTGGAACAATACAAAGCGCTGGGGTATCTGCCGGAAGCATTGGTGAATTTTTTGGCTCTTTTGGGCTGGTCGCCGGTCGGTGAACAGGAAATCTTCTCCAGAGAGGAGCTGATAGAGCTGTTTTCACTGGACCATGTGGCGAAAAATCCGGCCGTGTTCGATATTGACAAATTGAACTGGATTAATTCGCATTATATGAAACAGCTTGATGTGGCGACACTGACGGAAATGGCGTTGCCGCATCTGAAAGAAGCCGGCCTGGTTGGCGAGAATTTATCGGAGGAGCGTCTGGCCTGGGTTAGTCAGGTCGTGGCTGCCGTTCGTGATTACGTCAGTTTTGCCGCCCAGATTCCCGAACATGCTGCAGTGTTTTTTCAGGATGAAGTGATGATGGAAAACGCAGAAACCGCAGAAATTCTGCGCGACCCCGATGTTCCCAAAGTAATGGACGAGTTTTTGCATAAACTGTCGGGTGCAGAGGCGGTTACCGGCGAACAAGTCCAGGCTGCACTGAAAGCCGTCGGCAAAGAATTGAAACTCGGTGGGAAAAAGGTGTTCATGCCGGTGCGGGTCGCACTGACCGGCAAGATGCACGGCCCGGAGTTGATCGCATTAATTCCGTTGCTGGGCGTTGCCCGGACCACTGCCCGTATCCGACGATCCATGGAATTGGTGAAATCATCGAATGCCTAATAACCGTATAATGACCTAACTTGAGGAGGGCGAGCGGTGGATTTAAAAGTATATAATACCCTGACCCGCGAGAAGGAATTGTTTCAGCCGGTGGAACCGGGCAAAGTAAAAATATATGTATGCGGGGTTACGCCTTACAACCATCCCCATATTGGCAATGCGCGGCCATTCATCATCTGGGATGTCATTCACCGCTACTTTGAGCGGCAGGGACTGGCGGTCACCCATATTCAGAACTTTACCGATGTCGATGATAAAATCATCGATACCGCGGCCAAGGAAGGGATCGCCTGGGACGAGCTGGCCGGCCGTTATATTGAAGCTTATTTTACTGTTATGGATAGCCTGAATGTTCGCCGGGTCGACCTGTATCCGAAAGTTTCCGGCCATATGCAGGAGATTATCGATATGGTGGCCAAGCTGATCGAAAAAAGCCACGCCTATGTCGTTGATGGCGATGTGTATTTCAGCGTGCAGAGCTTTGAAAGTTACGGCCAGCTGAGTGGTCGCAATCTGGAAGGGATGGAAGCCGGCGCCCGGGTCGAAGTGGATGACCGCAAACGGCATCCGATGGATTTTGCCCTCTGGAAAAGCGCCAAACCGGGAGAACCTTCCTGGGAAAGCCCCTGGGGTCCGGGACGTCCTGGCTGGCACATTGAGTGCAGCGCAATGTCTCACAAATATTTGGGTTGTGGCTTCGATTTTCATGGTGGTGGCAGCGATCTGATTTTTCCGCATCATGAAAATGAAGTGGCTCAGTCCGAAGCCTTTACCGGTTGTTCGCCATTTGTCCGTTACTGGGTTCATAATGGCTTTGTTACGGTGAACTCGGAGAAAATGAGCAAATCATTGGGTAATTTTTTCCTGGTAAAGGACATTCTGGCGCATTTCCGGCCGATGGTTCTGCGGTTCTTCATTCTATCGACCCATTACCGCAGTCCACTCGACTTTAGCGATGAACGGCTGACCGAAGCAGAGAAGGCCTGGTCCAGATTGGTTTCGGCAGTTAAAACGGCCCAAGGCCTGATTGCTCAGCCCGGCCTGGTGGCGGGTCCGGCAGACCCGGAACTGGCGAAAGCGGTAACGGTAGCTTGTGATGAGTATGAAGCGGCCATGGCCGATGATTTCAACACGGCATTAGCCATCAGCAGTCTGTTTGCCTTGACCAGAACGCTGAACGGCGTTTGTCAGGCGGTAAACAGAGGCGAGACAAAACCGGATATTGCCGGCATCGAACGGGCAATTGCCGCATTGGTCGATATGACCGGGGCGTTGGGACTGAAGATTGATGAAATACCGGCAACCGAAGCAGCCGATGAAAAAATGGTGGCAGCGCTGATGGATCTGTTGCTGGGACTGCGTCAAACCGCCCGCGAACGCAAGGACTGGGCAACAGCGGATGCAATCCGTAACGGTTTGCAGGCTGCGGGAATCGTCGTCGAGGATTCGCCGCAAGGTCCGCGCTGGAAACGCAGTTGAAATTTACTGACTTCCAGGCCAGTCTGCGGCGTGATTTGCTTGCCAGCGAGCAACGGTTGGCTGATCCGCAGCAAATAGAGGACCCCGGCCAGCTACCGGCGCTGATTTTGGCTTATGTCGGCGACGCTGTATTTTCGTTGCATTTGCGCACGACCATGCTAGCGGTGGAATTAAACAAAGTGCAGGTTTTGCATACCCTGTTGGCCCGGATGGCTTCGGCGCCGCTACAGGCCCAGGCGCTTCACTCCTTGGAGGACTCGTTGACAGAAACGGAACAGGCTGTGGTCCGGCGTGGCCGCAATGCCAAGTCGCGTGTGCCCCGTAATGCTTCAATTGCCGAATATCGGTCAAGTACTGCGCTGGAAGCATTGTTTGGCTATCTCTATCTTGCTCATCAACAGGCCCGGCTGGAACAGCTCCTGAAGCAAGTTGTGTCATTTATGTGCCGTAATCTGGCGTCTGAAATCGAAGGAGGCGCGAAAAAATAGTGAAAGTCAATTTGATTTCCCATACGCCGGAGGCCGAACGCAAGGTGGCAATGGCGGCCCGACTTTGTTATTCAGCCATTGGCGCTGCCGAACTGGAAGACCGATTGTCGGAGAGCCAGGTGCAGAATCTGGTGGAAAAAATTCTGGCAATGGGACATTTTTCCACGTTGGAGCATGTTAGCTTCACATTTGCCGTGGAAGGCGTATCCAGGGTCCTGACCCACCAACTGGTCCGTCACCGGATTGCCTCTTATTCCCAGCAATCACAGCGTTATGTCAAGGAACATGACTTTGAATATATCGTGCCGCCATCGGTGGCGGCCAACCCGGCTGCACTGGAACGGTTTAACCGGCTGATGGAAGAGGTGCGCACGGTGTATGGAGAATTGACTGCAATGGGAGTACATCAGGAAGACGCCCGTTATTGTCTGACCAATGCGACAGAAACAAAGATTTTGATCACGATGAATGCGCGGGCTTTGTTCAATTTTTTCGAATTGCGTTGTTGCGCGCGGGCTCAGTGGGAAATAAGAAAATTAGCCGAACTGATGTTGGCGGAAGTGCGTAAAGTCGCACCTGTCTTGTTCAGTAAGGCGGGACCGACCTGCGTTAGCGGCGGTTATTGTAGAGAGGGGGATTTAAGTTGCGGACGACTCCAAAAAATCCAGGCAAAAGCAGCGACCACGACCCAAAATTGAGTAACCGTGGAAAGGCGCCGCGCCCGGCTGGTAGTCCGGCACGCAAGCCTTCTCCGACAGAATTTCAGGCTGACCGGCCGCGTTCGGGTCCAGCCCGTCCGTCTGATCAGGCCAAACCTGCGTACAAAGGCCGTTCGGCTGATTCACCGCGCCCGGCTGGCCCGTCCCGTTCAAGTGGAAAACCGTTTGAAAAAGGGGAGCGCGGAATGAAACCGGCTGTTCGCCCCATGGGAACAAAGCCTGGTTTTGCGGCCAGGGCCAAGACTCCAGCGGCAGCGCAACCACTCAAGGAAATGGATTTCCTCTCTGGACGCAATCCGGTGATGGAGGCACTTCGCAGCGGCCGCCCGATCAGTAAGATTTTTATTTCTGCTGGTGAACATCAGGGATCAATTCGCGAAATCATCGCTCAGGCAAAAGAAAAAAATATTCCGGTGCAAACGACGGAAGCCGCAAAACTGGAAGCGATGAGTCTGGGCATTCGGACACAGGGCGTCGTGGCCATGGTCTCACCGGTAGCCTATGCATCGATTGAAGACATGGTGGCGCTTGCCGAGTCCCGTGATGAGAAGCCTTGCCTGGTACTGCTGGATCAATTGAAGGACCCCCAGAATCTTGGTGCGGTGCTGCGGACCGTTGATGCGGCTGGCGCTCATGGCGTTCTGATTCCGCAACGGCGTAGCTGCCAGTTGTCGGCAGCCGTGGCCAAAGCTTCAGCTGGGGCGATTGAGTATGTTAAGGTTGCGCAGATCGGCAATGTTGCGCAAACGCTGGAAATGCTGAAAAAACAAGGTTTTTGGGTTATCGGCGCCGATCCCGAGCGTGGCGTAGCTTTTCAGGAGGTCGATCTGACCGGTCCGGTCGTCATCGTGATTGGTGATGAAGGAGAGGGAATGGCTCATTTGACCCGTGAAAAATGTGATTCGCTGGTGCGGATTCCCATGCGCGGCAAGGTGCAATCCTTGAATGCGTCAGTGGCCAGCGCAATTATTCTGTATGAGCTGATTCGCCAGCGCGGGTTGTAAGTTCACGCGGGCAGATCAGTCTGGAATGGGACGACCTGTCTGTTGAATGCCTTGACTAGCAGGCACTCGCAATATATAATGATTCTCGGAAGCAACGATGTTTTCGATGCCGTGGGCCAGGTTTGCAGCATCTCATGATGGAGGCGATTCAATGCGGTACTGTAATTATGAGGCCCTTACCGACGAAGAGATTGTTTTGGATGCCAAAGACAATGACAATGAAGATGCGCTGGTATTTTTAATCAATAAATACCGCAATTTTGTCAGAGCCAAAGCTCGATCCTATTTTTTGATTGGGGCAGAGCGGGAAGATATCATTCAGGAAGGAATGATCGGGCTTTATAAAGCGATCCGAGATTTCCGCAACGACAAACTTTCTTCGTTTCGGGCCTTTGCCGAACTGTGTGTAACTCGCCAGATTATAACGGCGATTAAAACTGCAACCCGGCAAAAACATATTCCGTTAAATTCTTACGTTTCCCTGAATAAGCCGATTTATGACGAAGATTCGGATCGCACATTGCTTGATGTGTTGTCGGGCTCTAAGATCTCTGACCCGGAAGAGCTGGTCATCAGTCGCGAAGAATTCATTGATATTGAAGAAAAAATGGGTGAAATTCTCAGCGATCTTGAGTGGAAAGTACTGATGTCTTATCTGGATGGCAAGTCGTATCAGGAAATTGCGGTCGAACTTACACGGCATGTAAAATCGATCGACAATGCACTGCAACGGGTAAAACGCAAATTGGAGCGTTATCTTGATAATCGCGCCGATGACCTGGATATCCGTGGTGTTTACAAGAGTTTGGCCGGCCTAAATAAAGAATTGCAAAACGAATTGCATACATATGATGATCTGACTGATTGAAAGTGTTTTTGAAACAGGACAATATCCATTCTGGGTATGGTCCTGTTTTTTTTTAGTTGCGAAAGGGGTTTTCGGGATGGGTGGCGAAAAAAGACTATGCAGGGTTTATAAACCCAAATAAGGCGAGGGGGCCGTTGGCGATGATTATTCAAAGAATCGTCGAGACCGTCAGGGATGGGCAAAAATCAGCTGAACGTCTGGTTTTGCTGGTGGGCAGACCTGGTAGCGGAAAAAGTAAACTGCTGCGCGAACTGTCGACAATCCGTGGCTGGAAGTATGTCAATTGCAGAACCTTTCTGACGGAAGAGCTATTGGAGATGGTTCCCAAAGTCAGAGCACAGGAAGCGGCCGGATTAATTGCTAAGGCATTAGATGCACTGGCGGCCGAAGTAGTGGTGCTGGATGACATGCAAGTCTTGTTTGCTCCCGTGTTGCAGGTTGATCCGTTAAATTTACTGAAACACTTGGGGAGACGCTTTTCGATTGTGGCAGCGTGGCCGGGACAATATGACGGGAAAAAACTTGAGATTGCCGCAACAGGGTTGTCTGATCCCAAACTTTATGATGCAACGGGCCTGACCATTGTTCAGATAGAATAACAGAACCGAGGCTGACCAGATTTGTAAGCTGAAAGTATAAGGAGGAGTCCATTGTGCCTGAAATTAATACCATTGGTGTGTTAACTGGCGGTGGAGACTGCCCGGGACTGAATGCGGTAATTCGTGGCGTGGTCAGATCGGCGCTGAGCAAGGGGATGACGGTCAAAGGGATTCAGAATGGCTTCCAGGGCTTGGTAGAGGACATGGTTGTTACGATGCGTGACAAGGATGTAGCAGGCATTTTGCCCCGTGGAGGGACTATTTTAGGGACGACTAATCGGGATAATCCATTTCATTATCGCGTCGAAGAGAATGGGAAATATGTTTTTCGTAATATGTCGGACCGGATACTGGAAAATCTGAAAGGCAACAATATACAGGCGTTAGTGATGATTGGTGGTGACGGAACGCATGCCGTCGGACTGGAACTGGGAAAAATCGGCGTGAAAGTCATCGGTGTTCCGAAAACGATTGACAATGACATTCCCTGCACGGAAAGAACATTTGGGTTTGATTCAGCGGTAGGAGTCGCCAGTTGGGCGCTGGACCGTCTTCATACTACCGCGGAATCACATCACAGGGTGATGATCCTCGAAGTAATGGGACGTTATGCCGGATGGATTGCATTGCACGCTGGTATGGCTGGAGGAGCAGATGCTATCCTGATTCCGGAGATTCCCTTTAGCATGGATGTTATTATTCGAAAAGTTCGCGACCGGGTAGAACGGGGCAAGCAGTTCAGCATTATCGTAGTAGCTGAAGGGGCATTACCGCTTGGCGGCGAAATGACGGTAAAGCGAATTGTTGAAGATAGCCCGGAAAAGATTCGTTTGGGCGGTGTTGGCGAAAAACTGGCGATGGAAATTGAACAGCGCACCGAAATTGAATCGCGTTGTACGG
>CAYLSL010000060.1:0-11457 GCA_964386615.1 uncultured Veillonellaceae bacterium | reverse complement strand
ATCGCGTTCCTCTGTTGTTAAATTTATAACTGATTATACTGTATACGTTTTGATAACGCAAGTATTTTTTTAGCATAGTTGTCTTGTAGCAATATACACGCTGCGATCAACCGTTATTACAATAGCTGGATGCGCAGCTGTTCATGGGCATAAATCTCCATCACCCAGGAGTCATAATCATCGTCCTTGATGGTCACAATCTTGTACAGATTGCGCATCGGCAGGTAGATCTGAATAAAGTCGGTCGATGCCACCGGAATGATATGCTGCATCCCCAGCTTCGGGTTCATGATGACGATTTTTCCCGACCGGACAACCTGCAGGTACGTCTCGAACCAGATATGCTCATTCCGTTTGATGACATAGGTAGTTTCAGCGTCGGCGCTCAGGTCGAAACTGCGGCTTTCCGACAGGAAAAAGGAGCGGGTGGTCTTAAACGCCCTGTATACCAAAGGCATCCCATAACCGGCATGTTGGCGGAGGGCATTGATGTTGGCAAAAAAATAATAGCTGCCGCTTCTGAGATTTTTAAACACGGCTTTACCGGTTTCATCGGTCGTTGCCTTGCCGGTTTCCCTGCCGGTAGAATCGGCTGCCATCGCATGCAGCGTAACCCCCTTGACCGGCAAGCCGTCTTCATCCTGCAGCGTCACCGTTAGTGTGGGGGGGACAACTTTGGCCGGCGGCACATTTTTGCCGGGCGCCTCTGCCGGATTGACAACTTCAGGCGCCGCCAGGACACTCGGGCAGGCCGTCCCGCCATATACCAGGATTATCGCCAAAAAAACCGCCACCCCGTATCGGGCCAGTCTGCTTTGAATTGTCATCTCCATCATCTCATCCTCCGCTGCAGTTATGCGCCTGTCCCGATTTCAAAGCTGTTCCGGCAAAATGCGGACAGAAACCGTCAATACGCCGACTTTGTGGGTTAATTGGGTGGTTTTTTGGCTGAACAGATATTTCAAATAAGGAATGTTCATCAGGATCGGAATCCCGCTGACCGACCTCGTTTCGGTATCGCCGGCGAACACTCCCACCACGTAGGTATTGGTATCCGCCTTAACGTACCCCATTGTGCTGAGCGTCTTGGTGGAAAACTCATTGGCGGTGGATTTGCCAACCACTACGGTCCCGGTAATCATCGCCATCTGCATGTAAATATCCAGCCGGATCACGCTTTCCGACGGATTTTCCGCATGATACTTCACAATCGTCGGCGTAATCTTCACGTCACTGCTGATCGTCTGCGAGGTCAGCGTCGAATTGCCGTTGCTGTCGGTGGTTTGCAGCGGCACGATCGTCTGGCTGAGCAGTTCCCCCTGGATGCCGTTGGGAGTGTACAAATTACTGCCCATAATCACTTTGCTTTTCGACAGGGATCGGTTGAGCTGGGCATTGAAGCCGAAATAGCCGCTGGCTGGCAACGCCAGACCATGCGTCAGCGTGTCGACTTTTGTCACAGGATCGACACTGAGATCAACTTTACGGGACAGCGACTGAATCCCATAGGTCGCGTTGCCGGTCATTGAGGACCAGTCAATGCCCGCCGTCAAGTTATTGCTGATGTCCAGTTCCCGTAAATAAGCCGAGATGACGAGGCGATAGGGCCGACCGGATTCCGCCAGCAAGCCGCGCAGCTTTTCCGCAGCAATGCGCAAACCGCCTTCATCATTGCCGGACAATAGCACCATCGCCGGCGCTCCTTTGGGTTCGAGCAGTGTTATCGTCATGCCGGAAAACTCCGGCAGCCCTTGCAGGTATTGTAACAAACCGGAGACTGCCTGTTCGTTGCCATGGATGACCGGCAGCATCACCGTGCCGTTTTCCACCACAATCGCCGGCAGGTTTGCCGGCTCCGCCATCGCGGCAGGACCGCCGATCAATAGACAGATTACCACCGCCAGCGGCAACACCCGCAACAGCTTTTGAGCCAGCCTGCCTTTAATAATCATAGCCTGTCTCCTTGTCCACCGGCAAAATCCGTACGCCAATGGTCAATATCGAAGCCATGTGCTGCAGCGTACGGTTATTGGTCGAAAAAATACTTTTTAGCAGCGGAATGTTCATCAGGATCGGAATCCCGCTGCGCGATTTGCTCAGCGTGTCGCTGGCAAACAGGCCGCCGATGATTTTGTTGTTGTCGGCTTTGACATAGTGCGTCGCCGTCAGGGTCTGGGTGGTATAGGCCGAGGCCTGGGCATTGTTGCTGAACGTGACCGTGTTGGTCGGCACGCTGAGCTGGATGACCACGTCGAGACGCACGATGCTCTCTTCCGGCTTTTCCTCGTTGAATTTCACGATGGTCGGCGTGATTTTTACATCACTGCTGATGGTCTGGGTGTTGAAGGTCACCTGATTATTGCCCCCGCTGAGCGGTACCGGGATCGAATCGTCGTTCTTCAGTTCGGCGGTTGCGCCGTTCACAATGGTGATTTCACTGCCGACGATGACTTTGCCGCGCGAGATCGTGCGGGTCAGATTGCCGACTATATTGGCCGGCAGATTCGCCAAGCCCATCGTATAGCCGCTATCTGTTTTGGTGGTGACACCGCCGGTGGTGGTAACGGTCGAAGTGTTTGCCGAAGTGATGCCGCCCTGAAACCCGTTGGAGAACCAGGACAAACCGACCGAGTCATCATTCTCAACCGTGATTTCACGCAAATAGGCAGATACGACCAAGCGGTGCGGCTGTCCCATCCGGTTCATGATTGTCTTCAATTTTTGCACGGCATAGCGCAAGGTTTCGTCTCCCTGGCCCGTCAGCAAAATCTTCGGCTTGGTGCCGATGGCGGTATACAGGGTCATTTTGATTCCCTGAAAATCGGGGTCCTGCGCCAGTGCGCCGAGCAGCGACTGCACCGCCGCATCATTGCCCGGCAGGATCGGCAAGATCGCCACGCCGTTGACAATGCGATAGCCGGCAACATCAGCGGTTGCTGCTTCCGCCGGCGTGGCCGGCGTGTTGATGACATTGGCGGGATTGGCGGCAAAACAGACAGCCGGCGCGTTATAGCCCAGCAAGATCAAGATGGATAAAGCAACTATCCCTTCAGCAAATCGTTTCCGACAGTCCCTCAACGGCACTCCCACCAATCAAAAAAGTTGTCTTGCGGCATATGTATGATGTATTTTCGACAAATTATCCCGTTTCCCTTTTCGCCTGCCTGTTTATTTTCAGCATTGCCAACCCGCGCTCGCCCGTTAAATATTCATGCAGAAGAAAACGAAGCCCGCCGGTTTCCAATCTATCGTATTGGAATCGCAGCGGACCTGATGGTAAAATGATATGAAAAGCAGCAGCGCCTTTCTATTTACTAAAGGACAAGCGAAGGTGAAAAGCCCGACGCCGCAAAAGCAATCGCCACAACCGTGAATACTCCCCAGCCAACCAAGATGGCGCCCTGAAACCAATTGGGCGTGGAATCCGGCACGTATTCCAGCAATTCAAGCAGTACCCCGCATGATGAAGTGATAATAAACATGACCATTGTGCAAACTGTGATTCCCGCAGACACATCCATGAATGATACCTTCTTCGCGACATTACATTGAAGTAATTATTTTCATAGACATTCTATCCGTTGAACTATCAAATGACAATCCATTTTGCCATACCCGAAATATTCGAAATTGTAGGAGGTTTATCATGAAACAGATCTCGTTTGACCAGTATGCCCCGCAGGTTTTGCAACAATTGCCCAAAGGCGCCTTTCTCACCGTCAGCCACGGCGGGCGCGACAATACGATGACCATCGGCTGGGGCAGCCTCGGCGTGATTTGGGGCAAACCCGTCTTCAGTGTTTTGGTCAGGCCCTCCCGCTTTACCTTTGGCCTGCTTGAGTCCAGCGGCGAATTCACCGTCAGCGTACCGCTCACCGACATGAGCAAAGCACTGGGCATCTGCGGCAGCAAATCGGGCCGCGATATCGACAAGTTTGCCGCAACGGAGCTGCAAAAACTGCCGGGAATGAAAATCTCGACCCCGGTGATCGGCGGCGCCGGCCTCCATTACGAATGCAAAGTCCTGTTCAAACAGCCGATGAATCCGGCATTACTCGATCCCGCGATCAACGCCGCCTCCTACTCCAGCGGCGACTACCACACCATCTACTACGGACTGATCGAAGCCAGCTGGCTGGAATAGGCCGTCAGGTCGCAAGACCGGAAAGGAAGGAACCTCGCTTGATCACAGAAAAACTGTATTATCAAGACTCCTATCTGCGTGAATTCGACGCCCGGATTCTCAAAAAGTCCCTTCTGGCAGACGGAAAATTCGCCATCATCCTTGATCGCACCGCATTTTATCCGGAAGGCGGCGGACAACCCTGTGACCTGGGTACATTAAACGGGGTCCCGGTCATCGATGTGCGAACCATAAACGAGGAAATCGTCCACACCACCGACGGCGATCCCGGCGAAGAAACGGTGCAGGGCGTTCTCGACTGGCAACGCCGCTTTGACCACATGCAGCAACACAGCGGCGAACACATCCTGTCGGGGATCTTGCTTGCCAATTATCAGGCCGAAAATGTCGGTTTTCATCTCAGTGCTTCCAGTTGCCAGATCGACGTGACGCTAGCCGCATTGTCGCCGGAACAGGCTGCCGCGATCGAAGACGCCGCCAACGCCGTCATTTTTGCCAATGTGCCGGTTGGGGGCCGATTTGTTGAACAAGCTGATCTGGCTGGCTATTCCCTGCGCAAGGAACCCGGCAGGGAGTTTTCCCAAATCCGGCTCGTATCGGTTGAGAATTGCGACTGCTGCCCCTGCGGCGGCACCCATGTTGCCCGGACCGGCGATGTCGGCCTGTTTAAGCTGCGCGGCTGGGAAAAACGCAAAAACAATATCCGGCTCGATTTCGTCTGCGGCGGCCGGGCCCTGGCCGACTACCGGCTGAAACACGACCTCTCGCGGGCTCTGTCGACCCGTTTTTCGACGCCGGTCGAAGGCGTCCTGCCGGCTGTTGAGCGCACGCTGGAAAAGCTGGACGCAAACCTGGCCCTGCTCAGCGCCACCCGCAAAGCTTACCACGAAGAACTGGCTGCCCGCCTGCTGGCGGAAACCGTTAATCCCAAGGGCACAGCCCCTCATATTGTCAGCCGTGCATTCGTCAATTACGCCGCCGGCGATCTGCAGGACTTCGCCGCGCGAATCACTGCGGCCGGCAGCATCTGCCTGGCAGCCGCCAGCGATAGCGAAACCGGCCGAACCTCCGTGCTGTTCGCGGCAGCCGCCAATCCACCGCTGCCCATGAGTGAACTGTTGAAACAGACGCTGACGCCGATCGGCGGCAAAGGCGGCGGCAACGCGATGTCGGCGCAGGGCGGCGTACAAGGCGGTGACGCAGAACGGATTCTGGCAACTGCGCAGGAAATATTGGAAAGCAAATACGAATAGCGCGTCATTAGACAGAGTTGATGCACAAACGGGCAGCCTTCAGCAAAAATAGAACTGAAGGCTGCCCGTACTGTTTTTCCGGTTGGCTGTGTTTGCGCCAGCTGATTATTGGTATGGCCTTGGCAGACTGTTGCCTTCGTTTTGCACCCAGTCAAGCTGCCATCCCACCCAGTTGCCGGGGGTCTGGGCAATGACGAGGACAAAATTGGCATTGTCCTGCGAGTATAGCGTTGCCGTCATTTTCGGCGAAACCATGGTCATGATGTTGTGCATCTCGTTGTCGGCGTATGCAGTGGCCCAGCGGCCATTAACCCAGCCGGTCGATTTTGCGGCATTGCCGTTGATTCCGTTGGGGTTGTCCAGGCGAATCCAGGTCCCTTTTCCATAAATAAAAGAGTAACCGTCTGCCTCGCTGAACAGCACACGGGTCATATAGTTGGCGTCTACCCCCTGTGAACCGGACACCGGCTGCAGGACAAGACTGCCTTTTGAATGAACGGTTCCGGCGGTCACGTGCTTGTTCCAGGTCGCACTTTCATACGATTTGATGACCTGATTGACAGAAAACATTTGTTCATCGCTCGGCACGCTGGTAATTTTAAAATCAGCCGTAGTCATGTTGATGATGCTGAAGCTTGTATTGGCCGGACCGGTACAATGCCACCAGATGCCTCCAAGCTCCGTGTGAGCCGCTGCTGCCGCCCCCGGCAAGCCCAGAACAAGGCCGATTGAAAAAACAGCAATCAGTATCCGGCCGAATTTTTTCACGATAGATTTCATGGCCATATCCTCCTTATGCAAGCTAGTTTATGAAAACTATTCGATGGACGCAGCCTGCAGCTTATGCGCAGACGCCATCTTCGACAAAAGAGACTCCTGTTCCTGATTGAGTGAGTGGCCGAAATGGATGGACTTGGCCGCCTCCACCATCTCCAGTTGCTGCTGTCTGCTCAGCGACCGCACCAGTCTCAGCAGGGTCTTTTTCCCATGCTTGCCTTGCTGTTGCATGGACAGTTTCAGTTCGCCGGCGCCTTTGCTGCTGGTTGCCTTCTCCCGCAGAGTCTTTGAAGTGATGGCTGCCGCATAAACATCGACTGGCAATATGGTTACCGTCATCTGCGGAACCGGCTTGCGCAGCACCTGGGTGGAAACAATAAAGGAGCTGGCTGCATAACCGTTCATTGTCGCCTCCTGGGTGACAACCCCGTCGTCCGACCATGGACCATTGGTATCTTTCGAACCGGGAACCCACTGGGTGGCCGGCCGGCCGTAGCCGGACTGGGGCGCCATATAAGCCGACACATAGACTTTGGTGCCGTCTTTTCCCTCTTTGTTCTTCTCAATGAATTCCGAGACATTGTTGCCGATTTCGATCAACCCGACAACAACCTCCGCCCAGGCAAAGGGATTTACCGGCTCGGCGGCCAGTTCGAGAAAATCGAAAGCCTCAAACAGGCAGCTGGCTACCAGCGGAAAAAGGCCCGATTTGTTTTCTTCGGGAACCTGTCGGTTGATGTTGATGACAAAACGGGGATTGGCGGTTTTCGCCTTATTTTTCGGATCATCCGGCACATTGTTCAGCGTCCAGGAAGCCGTGGCGCTGTTCACAATTTCAGATCCAGTGTCTCCATCTTTAAAAGCAATGACCATCGGGTAAGGAATACTCTGCAGACTCACTGCCGGAATCACCTGTGGCGCCCCCAGCGGGGCGAAAACGAAATATTTGTCAGTTTGACGATTTCTATTCGCGGCGTTGCCGGGGCCTGTCAACGATGAATTGGCCTGGTCCAGCGTCATCTGATACGGAGTCAGGTTGACGATTTTAATGGCAATGCTCTTGCCTTTCCCCTCGTGCAGTACCAGGTCGGCATCGATTTTTTCATAGGCCAGTGCAGTGGCCGTCACCGTGCAGAGCACTGCACAAAGCAGCAGTATCGCTAACCGATGGACAATTGGCTTGTTCAATGAAATCTCTCCTTCCAATACTCAGTCATCTATATCATGAAAAAAAGCTTCCCACCGAAAAGGGCGGAGAGCTTTTTTAGCGCTTTACTTTTTCTTGGTGTAATGCGCGGTAAACAGTGCTGCCGAAATCAAGGCTGCGTTGTCAATAATTTCAAAAATCATGCCTTCGCCCGGAAAAAGCGTCAGTTTCAACCAGGCGTTGATAAAGCTGACTGAAAAAGCCGCACCCCATACGCCGGTCAAGATGTTGTTTTTGCGCAAAAATAACGGAGCCGTCCACATCGAGGGATCGACATGCTGCTTTGCATATTCAAGCGTGAACGGTTTTTTCATCAGAATGGACGCCCAGGTAAAGGACGCCAGCGTTCCATGGGATAAAACCCCCAAATGCTGGATCACCCACAGGTTATTCATCAGTGGAACAGTAATCAGCGCAAATCCAAAAAACAACAGACCGCCCCACATCAGGGCGCCCTTGTGCAGCCCGGTCCAGGCCTGGTATGCACAAACAGACGCGGCGACAACGATCCCCACTTTGACCATAAGAACCGGTTCCGCTATTGGCAATGCAATAATCAACTTAAATGAGACCCATGGAGCAAACGCCATGACCATTGACCAAAAACCCATCGCAAAAATCCACATCCTTTCAAAAAAAAACAAGAGGCCGGAAAAGTGCCTTCTTCCAGCACATTACTAGCCTCTTTGCTGAGCAAATTTTACCATTCCATTAATTTACAGTCAATACTGGGAATGCATTGTTTACAGAATTTTTACAGCTTATATTTGAAGCAAGATGAATAAAATGTTAGAATATTGTTACAACAATTGGGATTCACTATATTATAAAGCCGGAACAGTAGTTAATCTCCGTCCGGACGGCAGCGTCGAAAAACAGCAAGAAAATGAGGAGGAATCAAAATGAAGAAAAAAGCTTCGACCAAAGTTTTATTGACCGTCTTTGTTCTGCTGGTTGTTTTTATGATGCCGACGCTGGTTTATGCTAATACCGACCCCTCTTTGGCAAAAGTTCTAATTGGCAACTGGCAGTATTTTTTCAGCAATTCGGCAATGGGAACCATACGATTCGATGGACTTAACGCTGGTTCAATTTATGATAATCGATACGGCTCCGGCACATTTACCGGCAAATTTGTGACCAGCAACGTGTTCGAGGGCATTGCCTACTTACCACGTGCCAATACCACCAAAACAAACCTGGTAATCGACTTTTATCATCCGCAGAATGACCCTACGGGCTGGAGTTTTAAAGGCTGGGTGTTCGACTACTCTAACGGATCCTTCGCGCGAGGACAAAAATTATAGGCGCTAATCTCGTTTGGGAGTACTCGACAATGACATTTCGCTCAGACTAATATCCGTCAATTTGAAGCCCAGCTTGCCTGTAAGTGCGAGTTGGGCTTTCTTTTTAAGTTAAGGTAAAACGATTGTCAATTTTACTTTTTCCGTTCAGTCCTCGTTCTTCGCCAGCCGCGGCCCGATAAACGGCAGCCGGGCCAGATCGCGCCGGGTCAGCCCGCCGCAACACAGCATCGTACCAACGTAGACCAGCCCGCCGAAGCCCGAAATCAGACCCATTGCAATGAAGCGGTTTCCCAGCAAGTCCTGCAGCGGCGGATAGCCCAGATACAGGATGCCGGATAAAATGACAGCCGCCCCGCCGTTTTTCACTAGATCAGCGAAACAAAAGACATATCCGGTATAGCGATAGATAAAGTAAAGGTTCAACACTGCCGCCAATCCGATGTCGGCCAGCGTCGCCAGTGCGGCGCCCTGGATTCCCAGCGCCGGCATCGCCGTCAACACCCAGTTGAGAATCACTTTGAGCACTGCAGCCAGCCCCATGTTGATCACCGGGATACTGGTACGACCCAGTCCCTGCAGCACGCCGGTCGACACCTGATGCAACCCCAGCAGGAAAATACTGCCGGCCATCACCCGCACCACCCCGGCGGCGCCCGGCGCATGGTAAAGAACGTCAACCACCGGCTCGGCCAGCACTGCCAGCATCACCGCCAGCGGAATCGTCGTCAGGCAGGCCAGCCGCATCGCCCCCGCCGTACGGTACAACACATCCTGCCGCTGCCCCAGCGACTGGGCCTGCGAAATGGCCGGCACCAGGCTGATGGCCAGCGAAGCCGTGACAATTGTCGCCAGATTGACGAGAGGCACCGCCATCCCGGTCAGATAGCCGAACCGTTCTGTTGCCTGCCCCACGGAAAAACCGGCTGCTTCCAGCCGCAGCGGCACGATAAACAGATCGAGGTTGGCCACCACCGGCAGCATCAAACTGGACAAGGCGACCGGAAAAGCCAGGGTCAGGATGCGCCGCAGGACCTTCGCGCTGCTTTCCTGCTGTATTGCCGGTGGCATCGCCGCTTCTTGCGGCAGCTGGGTTCGCTTCACGCAGGAATAATACCAGCCCAGCACAATCAGCGCACCCAGCGCCCCCACGGCAGCGCCCAGGCTGGCTCCGCCGGCGGCGAATTCCAGGCCGAGCGGCAGCAGGTAGTATGCCAGCGCCAGCATCGTGAACACCCGCAGCAGCTGCTCGACAATCTGCGACACCGCTGTCGGCGTCATCATCTGCCAGCCCTGCAGATAGCCGCGAAAACTGGAAATCAGGGCGACCAGAAATATAGCCGGCGCCAGGGCGACGATCGAATAGTAGGCGCGCGGGTCGCGAATCATCCGCAGGTCGATCAGCCAACCGGCGCCAAAATACAGCAGCAGGCTGAATAATAGACCGGTAAATGCCAGCAGCAGGAATGAAAGTCGAAAGATCCGCGAAGCACCGGGATAATCTTTCAGTGCAACCCGCTCGGCTGTCAGAATCGATACCGCAACCGGAATTCCGGCCTCGGAAACATTCAGCGCCAGCAAATAAAGCGGGAACGCGATCTGGTAAATGCCGATTCCTTCACCGCCCAAAACCCACGACAATAGAATCCAGTTCACACTGCCGATCAGTTTTACCACGACACCGGCAACACTTAAAACCAGGGCGCCTTTGAAAAAATTGCAGCGTGCCGCTTCTGTCCTGTTTTGTTCCGGTTCCTTATCGATCATGCTTTACCCCTTTTGGCTACAATGCAAAATTCCGTTCAACATTGCTATTATCGTACTGGATAGGAAAATCGCCGTCAATATACTCGTGAACTTTGTCGAAACACCCCTTGACACCCTGCCTGATAATTGGTTTAATAACATATATTCAAAATCCTGAAGGGGAGTAGCTGCCCGGGTCCGGTCAACATACTGGCAGAAATGCCTGGCCGCACCGTTGGCATCCGTCAATCAGCGAGACCTTCGGCGTAACCGTAATGGTTAGGCCGAAGCGTCTCGTTTTTTATTTGTACGCTTCGCCGGCCGAAAAATTAAGGAGGTACACTTTAATGACAGCTTTCCTTGCTTCTCTGGCCTTTGTCGTGTTGGCCGAAATGGGTGACAAAACCCAGTTACTGGCGATGGCGTTCGCCTGTAGGTTCCGTTGGCAAACCGTCATGTGGGGCGTGTTGGTCGCCACCATCCTCAACCACTTGTTTGCAGTTCTGGTGGGCAATTATCTGACATCGCTGATTTCTCTGTCCACATTGCAGATCGGCGCGGCGATCTCTTTCATCGTTTTCGGCATCTGGACCATTCGCGGCGACGAGCTCGGCGACGAAGCCAAGAAAGACAAGTTCAGCCCGTTCTGGACAGTCGCCATCGCCTTCTTTATCGCGGAAATGGGTGACAAGACCCAATTGGCAACCATTGCACTGGCCGCGAAATATCAGGCGATCCTTCCCGTCTGGATGGGAACCACTGCCGGCATGATGATCGCCGACGGCATCGGGATCGTCTTTGGCATCGTAATGGGACGCAAGATTCCCGAACGGACTATGAAATGGGTTGCCGCCCTCCTCTTTATCGGCTTTGGCATCGCCGGATTGTATGAAAACGTACCGTCGGAGTTCTGGAGCCTGCCGATCGTCCTTGCCGGCACTACGGCGCTGCTGGTCTGTATGTGGCTGGCTGCGCGCAATGCGACGCCGTCAGTTGCCGAACAGACCGCTTGCCCGGTCGTTGAAG
>CAYLSL010000059.1:0-11649 GCA_964386615.1 uncultured Veillonellaceae bacterium | reverse complement strand
ACAAGGTGTTTCTGTTGGGAAGATTGGTGCGTGATCCGGAAATCCGGACAACGCAAAGCGGCAAGATGGTCACGTCGTTCACACTCGCCGTGGATCGGTTTGGTGGCGGCAAAGACAATACCGACTTTATTTCCATCGTAACATGGGAAAAGTTGGCGGAGGTCTGCGGCAACAACTTGTCCAAAGGACAGCGCGCCATGGTCGAAGGACGTCTGCAAATCCGCAGCTTTGAAGGCAAAGACGGCCAAAAGCGCTGGGTAACTGAGATTGTTGCCCAAGCGGTTGAGTTTTTGGATCGCCGGGCTGCAGGAACAACTGGTGGTAGTTCAGTTGCAGAAAGTAATGTTTCACACGACGCAGCAGCTCAATTCGGGCACGATGTGGCGCCGGATGATGAAATTCCATTCTGATGTAAGGAGGGTTCAACATAGTGAGACGGGAAAAAGGAAGAAGACCCCGCAAAAAAGTTTGCAGCTTCTGTGTGGACAAGATTGAGTCCATTAACTATAAAGAAATCGGCCGCTTGCAACGCTATGTCAGCGAACGGGGCAAAATTCTCCCCCGCCGGATTTCCGGCAATTGCGCTAAACATCAGCGCCAAGTGACACTCGCCGTCAAACGGGCTCGCAGTATTGCGCTTCTGCCTTTCACGACGGAATAAGACGAAACGCAGGCACACGCGACAATAAAATGAGAGGCCGTTTTCGGTCGCTCATTTTTTTTTCAATAGAAGCAGGTAATCCTGAACCCCTGTCGAGCAGCAGGAAACTTGCCAGCGGGTTGCGAATTCTTCCGTTAGCGAAATGAGTGAGGTGACCTGATGAGTACAGCCCACGTGCGTCCTATGGTTGAAGGTGGAATTCTGTCCGCTGTTGCCATTTTGTTTGCACTGATTAGTGTATATATACCATTTATAGGGGCGTTCATTAACCTAATCTGGCCCGTGCCGATTATTTTGCTGGGAGTCCGCCACGGATACAAATGGAGTATTATGGCTACCGCCGTGGCCGGCATTTTGATTGCAATCCTAATCCACCCATTGCATGCTGTGAGTGTGGCGATAGGTTTTGGTATGACAGGAATTGTGTTGGGTCATTGCTTTCGCCGACAACTTTCACCAGTCAATACTGTAATGCTTGGTTCGGTGGCTTCACTCCTATCTAAGGTCATTGTACTTTCGATTAGTGCAGTTGTACTCGGGATCAATCCCTTGGCAGATCACACGGAAGCGATGGGAAGGGCTGTAGATCAGGCGATAAATATTTATCGCAATTTTGGCATGAAAGAAGCGGAGTTGAATCAGGTCACAGAGAGCATGAAAGGGATGCTTTCCCTGATGAAGATGATCTTGCCGGCCGGCTTTGTATTGGCATCGGTAGTGGATACCTATCTCAATTTTTTGGTTGCACGGACGGTGCTAAGGAAGCTGGGCCAAAATTTTGCTGCCTTTCCACATTTTCGGACGTGGAATTTTCCTTCTTTGTTATTGTATGGCTTTATTCTTTCAATCATTATGTTGTATTGGGGAAAGAGCCGCGAGATCGAACTTCTCGCTACTGCCGGAATTAACTTGCAAGTGCTTTGTAGTATGTTGCTGATGGTCCAAGGTTTATCAGTTGCATTCTTCTACGGAAAGCAACACGAGGTGCCCAAAATTATCCTGTCTGTTTTTGTATTCATGGTGTTTTCCAACAACTTTATCATGCAAATGGTTGTATTTGCCGGTGCATTTGATATTGTTTTTGACTTTCGACGCTTGCGCAGGCCTACATCAACGCCGTCCGGGAATTCGGATTCGGGAGAGTAAAAATTTATGTATGGGCGATGTTTCTGGCGAAAAGAAACAATGGTTAAGATTCTTCTAGGGGGAGGACTAGCTGTATCCCTGTTGATGCAGCCTTCTTATCTTGGCGGGTTACTTTTGTTGGTGTTCATGGTGCATCTCTGGTTGCAGAAAAATTCTCCCTGCCTGACCGAAAAATTAAGTTGTTCGGACCAAGAACGATTGACGCCTGCGGGTTTATCGTCTGATTTGTGCGTTGCAGAAAAATTCTGTGGAACCTCGGTCGATTTGACGGATCAGGATTCGCATGATGCTGTGTTGACGTTAATCCAGTTAGATAATCTGGAAGATGTCTTGCAAGGGCTGGACGAAACGCAACGAAACGCTTTGCAGACAGAGGCCCATCAGCACTTGATAGCTTGGTGCAATCGATTGAATGGTTTTTTGCGAAAGTATTCAGAAGGCATGTATCTGGGTGTGTTTTCCCGCCATGAATTGGATCGGATGATTTGTGATAAATTTGATATTTTGGATGAAATCAGAGCCATCCGGGTGGGCAACCGGATACCAGTTACCTTAAGTATGGGAATTGCCGCTAATGGTACAACGATGAGCGAGCGTGGTCAAAAAGCCCAGACAGGGCTCGACTTGGCGCTTGGACGAGGTGGGGATCAGGCGGCCTTATATTTGAATGATGAAGTGCAGTTTTATGGTGGCAAAGCTAAGGTTGTGGAAAAAAGTACCCGGGTAAAAGCCCGAGTAGTTGCTCACGCGATTAAGGAACTAATGCAGGAAGCAACCGATATTATGGTCATGGGGCATGAGGGAGAGGACTTTGACAGTCTGGGTTCCGCGATGGGAGTCGCCCGTATGGCGACTCATCTTGGCAAAACTGTCAATATTGTCGTGGGTGAAATTGCCCTGTCTTATGAAAAACTGCAAGAGTTGTTGCCGGACTATACGGAGTACGCAGGATTGTTCCTAACAGCGGCGCAGGCGGAACAGCGGATTAATGCCAAAACCTTGTTGTTTATTGTAGATACACATAGAGTTTTTTTGACAGCAGCTCCTACTTTATTGGAGAAAGTAGACCGTCGTGTTGTCATTGACCACCACCGCCGCTCGGAGGATTTCATTCCCAGTCCAATGATCGTATATCTGGAACCTTCCGCTTCGTCCACCAGCGAATTGGTGGCTGAACTGTTAACATATTTTGATGAAAAGATTGAATTGACCCGACTGGAAGCGTCTGCATTATATGCTGGCATTGTCGTTGATACGAAAAATTTTGCGGTTCAGACAGGCGTCAGAACTTTTGAAGCTGCGGCATTTCTCCGCAGATCCGGTGCAGATCCGGCCTTAGTCAGACATTTGTTCCGTTTTGATATGGAGACGCTAAAACTGCGGGCCCTGATTTTAAGTGGAGCAGAAGTGTTACGCAATGGAGTAGTCATAGCGGTGTGTCCCTTTGAGGTAAAAAATGGACAGATTATCGCTGCGCAATCAGCGGATACATTGCTCAACATTGAAGGAATAATGGCGAGTTTTGTGTTGTGGCCGGCTGATGAAGGAGTTGGGATCAGCGCCCGGTCTAATGGAGAGGTCAATGTTCAGATAATCATGGAGTCGTTTAATGGTGGTGGACATCAAACGGTAGCTGGGGCGCACATTCCGGGAGTTGACGTTATCGAAGCACGTCGCAGATTAGAAGCAGTAATCGCTGATTATATTGGGGAGGGAAAAGAATAATGAAGGTCGTTTTGTTGCAAGATGTAAAAAAATTAGGGAAAAAAGGCGAAATAATGGAAGTGGCGGAAGGGTACGCACGGAATTTTTTGATGCCGCAAAAATTAGCTGCTCAAGCGACGAAAGATACACTGAATCAACTGCAGCAACAGAAAAGCGCAGCGGTGGATAGACAAAAGCGCCAATTGGAAGAAGCGAAACTGCTGGCGGCGCAACTGGGTACGATTGAAGTAAAAGTTGTGGCAAAAGCCGGCGAAGGCGGCAGACTGTTCGGCGCCATTACTACGAAAGATATTGCTGATGCTGCCAAAGCACAGCACGGAGTGGAACTGGATCGACGGAAAATGGAGTTTTCCGATCCCATTAAAAACTTGGGTAGCGCTACCGTTGTGGTTAAAATCCATCCAGAAGTAACTGCTGAAATAAAGATTCAGGTGATTGGAGAATAGTATAGAAGTGGCTCGCAAAAAGGACTCCCAGGAAATAATCGTAGAGCAACCCCAAAAAGAAATAAAGACTCGCAAGACCCGAGGGGTAAAACGCATTAGCGAGCAAGACTTGCAACGCTTTGCCGAGATCGGTCTGGAAGCGGAAGCTGTGTTTAGCATGTGTGCTTCCATCTGGGGCCCGGACAAATTTGTCTTGCGCGCCAGCAAGTTTGGCGCACTGGATTTAATTCAATCCAGTGACTTGCCTGAACGGGTTTTAGCGTTACAGCGCATGGTCAAACAAGATCTGGCGATCGATAAATTGCCAACAATGGATGAAATCCCCGATATTATGGAAGAAATTCTCAATGATTTGGCCAACCAAATAGCTCGAAACAATATGGAAGAAAATATAGAAAAGAAAATCTCAAAAAAAATGGAAGAGCGGCATCAGGAGTTCATTCAAGAAATTCGCATGCAGATTCTTAAAGAGGAATCAAATGTAGAAACGCCGCAGAGCCAAAAAAAACTGGAAAAACTGATTGAGCTCGACCAAAAAGGTTTGATGCGTTCAATGAATGAGATTCTGCGCCCGGTCAAACTGGACGAGATTGTCGGGCAGGAACGCGCGGTAGAGGTGTTGCGTTCGAAGTTAGCTTCGCCTTATCCACAACACCTTATTATGTATGGCCCCCCCGGCGTTGGCAAAACAACGGCGGCCCGTTTAGTTTTGGAAGAAGCGCGTTCACTTGAATATACGCCGTTCAAAGATGATGCGCCGTTTGTTGAGGTTGATGGCAGTACTTTGCGATGGGATCCGCGTGACATTACAAACCCTTTGCTCGGGTCGGTTCATGATCCGATATATCAAGGTGCGCGCCGCGATTTGGCAGAAACGGCAGTGCCTGAACCGAAACCCGGATTGGTGACGGATGCACACGGCGGCATTCTGTTTATTGATGAAATTGGCGAGATGGATCCGATGCTGCTCAATAAATTGCTGAAAGTGCTGGAAGACAAACGGGTCTTTTTTGATTCTGCCTATTTTGATGAAGCAGATCCTAATGTGCCGGAATATATTAAAAAACTTTTTAAGGATGGCGCTCCTGCAGATTTTGTCTTGATTGGTGCAACGACCCGAGACGCAGCAGAGATTAATCCGGCATTGCGATCTCGATGTGCTGAAGTCTATTTCGAACCACTTACGCCCAAGCAGATTGAAGTGATTGTGACCAACGCGGCTAATCGTTTGAACGTCCGCATGGACACCTCGGTACCGCCACTAATTAGTGAGTATACTGTGGAAGGGCGGAAGGCGGTAAGTTTGCTTGCGGATGCATACAGTCTTTCCATGTATCGGCGGGGAAAAACAAAACGATCGAAACCGGTTATCAGTCGCGATGATGTATTTCACATATTGCAGGTTAGCCGACTGACTCCTTACGTTAACCGCAAGGCTTCATCCGAATGGGAAATTGGCAAAATCTTTGGGCTGGGCGTATCCGGTTACCTGGGGTCAGTCATTGAAATTGAGGCGGCATGTTTTCCTGCGGCGCAAAAAGGCAAAGGCTTCATTCGGTTTAATGATACCGCCGGTAGTATGGCCAAAGATTCAGTGTTCAATGCAGCGGCGCTTGTACGTCAGATTACAGGACAGGACTTGGCAAAATATGATATTCATGTCAATGTAATCGGCGGCGGACAAATTGACGGGCCTTCTGCTGGCTTGGCGATCGTCAGTGTTTTGATATCGGCAATTACTAATCAACCATTGCGGCAAGATGTCGCGGTGACTGGCGAAGTCTCAATTCGCGGCAAGTTGAAGGCGGTCGGTGGCGTGTTTGAAAAAGCGTATGGTGCAAAACAGGCCGGTGTAAAAACGATGGTGATTCCAAAAGAAAATGAAAAAGATATTCCCGCGGATCATTTAGGGCTTTCTATAAAGCCAATAGAAAATGTGCAGGAAGCCTTGGCGATTTTGTTTGGCAAAGCGTACAACAAAGGAGAGGACTTTAATGCTGGATAGGGTTCCGCCGCAGAATATCGAAGCCGAACAATCCGTTCTGGGGTCGATATTAATCGAGCAAAGCGCGATTGCCAAAATATCCGACATTCTTCAACCGGAAGATTTTTACCGGGAAGCGCACAGAATGGTTTATCGTGCAGCGATGACATTGTTCGAACGTGGCGAAGCCATAGATTTCATTACGGTAATCGATACTTTGCGCCGCGAAGAGAGCTTGGAACGTGCTGGCGGAATTTCCTACATCACCTCGCTCGCCAATGGAGTTCCGACGGCGGCTAATATTGTCTTTCATGCGAAAATAGTGCAAGAAAAAAGCCTGTTGCGACGACTGATTCATGCGGCAACCGATATAGCGGCATTGGGATATGCCGAAACGGAAGAAGTGGAAAGGGTTCTCGACCAAGCTGAGCAAAAAATTCTTGAAGTAGCGACTCGCAAGATTGGGCAGGATTATGCGCCGATTAAAGAGATTATTTTTAGTACGCTGGATAAGATCGATGAGATGCACAAGGCCAAGGGCGGGATAACAGGACTTTCTACCGGGTTTACTAATCTTGATAAGCTGACTGGCGGATTTCAGCGTTCCGATCTAATTTTAATCGCGGCCCGCCCCAGTATGGGAAAAACAGCATTTGTTTTGAATGTAGCCCAGCACATGGCGACTCGCGACAAGAAATCGGTGGCGATTTTTAGCCTGGAAATGCCGCGAGAGCAACTGGCTATGCGTATGATGTGTGCGGAAGGCTTGATTGACAGCCAGCGATTTCGGACCGGTGCGATGAGTAGCGATGAGTGGAAAAACTTGGTCGATGCTGCAGATCGATTGTCTGCGTCACCAATGTTCATTGATGACACGGCCGGTGTCAATGCGGTAGAACTGCGTAACAAAGCACGCCGGATCAGCAAGGAACATGGCTTGGATTGCATAATTATTGACTATCTTCAATTGATGGATGGTGGTGCGCATAGTCGCATTGACAATCGGCAACAGCAAATATCAGACATTTCACGGTCGCTCAAAGCGTTGGCCCGTGAATTGCAAGTTCCGGTCATCGCACTGTCGCAACTCAGTCGCGGACCGGAGAGTCGAACTTCGCGCAAACCCATGTTAAGTGACTTGCGTGAATCTGGATCATTGGAACAGGATGCCGACATGGTCGCCTTTTTATACAGGGAGGACTATTATAACCCTGAAACGGAAAAAAAGAACCTGACCGAGTTGATCATTGCCAAGAATCGTAACGGCCCTACTGAGACAGTAGAGCTTTACTTCCATAAAAACTTTACCCGGTTCACCGATTATTCGCCCCGCTCAGATTAACCGAACGTTTAAATCGCATCTTGATTTAACATTCGGATTTGTATTGACAGGGTGACAGTCAGATAGTAAGATAAAGAGGGACAAAACGCGGCTTTTGTCTTTCTTTTTGCGAAAAATCGTGACAGTCTTGATACAGTGCGGGAGTGAGCGAAGATGAAGCAGTACGACGTTATTATCATTGGCGCAGGACCGGCGGGGATCTTTGCTGCACTGGAAATGGTCGAAAGCGGCTTGGACGTCTTATTATTGGAAAAAGGACGCGATATTGGCTCGCGGGCTTGTCCAATCCACGCCAACGGCAGTAAGAAATGTGTTCATTGCAAGCCTTGTGGGATTTTGTGCGGCTGGGGCGGTGCGGGCGCCTATAGCGATGGCAAACTCACATTGACAACTGAGTTTGGCGGCATGCTGGATCACTATATGGAAAAACCTGCACTACTGTCGCTGATTGATTACATCGACAGTATATATCTTAAATTTGGAGCAACACAGACCGTATATGGCGATGATAACAAGGAGGCAGTCCGCAAGATTCAAAAAGATGCGGCATCTGCCGATTTGGCATTGATTCCTGCCCGCATCCGGCATCTGGGCACCGATAAATGTTTTGAAATTCTCAAATTAATGCGGGATTATCTGAGTGATAAGTGTACGATCCGCACCAGTGATGGCGTGGCGGAAATCATCGTTCAAGATGGCCGCTACGTGGGAGTGGAAACGACCCGTGGCGAGAAGATTTTCAGTAAATATTTGATTGCGGCGCCGGGACGGGAAGGCGCCGAGTGGTTTACAACGCAAGCTGGACGGTTGGGCCTGGATATGATCACCAACCCTGTAGATATTGGTGTCCGGGTTGAAGTTCCGGCAGTCGTCATGGAACAGATTACCGATGTTGTGTATGAGTCCAAACTTGTCTACTATACAAAATCGTTTGATGACCGCGTGCGAACTTTCTGCATGAATCCATATGGCGTGGTTGTGGCCGAAAACAATGCCGGATTGATTACGGTCAATGGGCATAGTAATGCGGAAAAAACTTCGGAAAATACCAATTTTGCAATCCTGGTTTCGAAAAGTTTTACTGAACCATTTAAAGAGCCGATCACCTATGGAAAGTCAATTGCCAAACTCGCCAATCTGCTTAGTGGAGGCGTTATTGTTCAGCGTCTGGGTGATCTCAAGGCAGGCCGCCGCTCCACCGAGGAACGGATTGGCCGGGGGTTAGTCACACCGACGATGAAAGATGCGACCCCCGGAGATTTGAGCTTGGTTTTGCCATACCGCCACCTGACAGCCATTGTCGAAATGCTGGAAGCGCTTGATAAAGTGGCGCCAGGAGTCGGTTCCAGACATACATTGCTGTATGGAGTTGAAGTCAAATTTTACTCGTCCAGGCTCCATCTTTCCAATGTGCTGGAGACCCAAATTGCCAACTTTTTTGCGGTCGGCGATGGGGCGGGAGTTACTAGGGGCTTGGCGCAAGCTTCCGTTTCCGGGGTCATGGTGGCCCAAGAGATTAAAAAACGCGAAAAATGCTGCGAGGGGGAAGCCCAATGATTGAACGTTACACTTATCCGGAGATGGGACAAATTTGGACCGACGAAAATGAGTTTCAGACGATGCTCGATATCGAAATCCACGCCTGCGAAATTATGGCGGAGCTTGGAGAAGTACCTGCTGCTGCGATTCCGGTCATCAAGGAACGGGCAAAGTTTTCCGTAGCGCGGATTCGTGAGATTGAAAAAGAGACTAGGCATGACATTCTGGCGTTTTTACAGTCGGTGGCGGAAAATGTCGGCGATGAAGCAAAGTATATTCACCTGGGCCTGACTTCGAGCGATGTGAAGGATACGGCGCTCGGCGCGATGATGAAACAAGCCTGTGCGATCCTGCTTAAAGACCTGGACCAATTTCATGCCGTCCTAAAACGGCGGGCCGCTGAACACAAGCATACGGTCATGATTGGCCGGACCCATGGCATTCATGCCGAACCGATCACACTAGGCCTTAAATTCGCTTTATGGATGGATGAGACCGAGCGAAATATTGAACGTTTGAAGCGGGCACAAGCGGCGATTGCTGTCGGAAAATTGTCCGGGGCCGTAGGTACCTACTCCAATATTGATCCCCGGGTTGAAACTTACGTTTGTGAAAAAATGGGACTGACGCCAGCCCGGCTTGCGACCCAAGTTATTCAACGTGATCGTCATGCTGAATTTATGACGACATTGGCAATCATCGCCAGTTCGCTGGACAAGTTTGCGACCGAAGTTCGCAATCTTCAACGTACTGATATCCGTGAAGTGGAGGAGTTCTTCCATCCGGGGCAAAAAGGATCTTCTGCCATGCCGCACAAACGGAACCCGATTACTTGTGAAAGGGTGGCCGGGTTGGCAAGGGTAGTGCGTGGTAATGCGCTGGCGGCGATGGAAAATGTTGCACTATGGCATGAGCGGGATATCACCCACTCTTCGGTGGAAAGGGTCATTTTGCCGGACAGCACGATTTTACTTGATTATATGCTGCGTATTTTCACCAATATCATCGACAAATTACTGGTGTACCCCGATGCGATGCAAGCCAACCTGGAAAAAACCGGCGGCTTGATTTTCAGCCAAAGGGTCATGCTGGCGCTGGTCGATAAAGGAGTGGTGCGCGAAGATGCCTATCGGTGGGTGCAGCGAAATGCGATGGCCCGCTGGCTAGCTGGGGAAGATTTTAAAACCAATGTTACCAAAGACGTTGATGTGGCAAAATATCTGACTGCCGCTGAAATCGAGGAATGTTTCGACACAGCCTATCCACTTCGGAATATCGATACTATCATGGCCCGATTCGGATTGTAAAGAAAGCAGGTGAGCGTTATGTCATCAGTAGTAGTAATGGGAACGCAATGGGGAGACGAGGGCAAGGGGAAAATCGTTGACCATCTTGCGGAGCAAGCACAAGTCGTGGTTCGTTATCAAGGGGGTAACAATGCTGGCCATACGGTTGTGGTCAAAGGCGTGGAATCAAAACTGAATCTATTGCCATCCGGAGTTCTGTATCCAGGAAAAACCTGTATTATTGGCAATGGTGTAGTAATTGATCCAGCCCATCTTTTGAAAGAAATCAAAGCGATGTTGGCAAAAGGCGTAGATATGTCCGGCCTCAAGATTTCGAACCGAGCTCAAGTGATTTTGCCTTATCACCGTTTACTTGATGAAGCCGACGAAGAGGCGCGTGGTGATAATAAAATCGGTACGACAAAACGCGGTATTGGTCCCTGCTACGTCGATAAAAATGCTCGTACCGGCATCAGAATAGTTGATTTGATGGATGCAGAAGAATTTGCGCTGCGGCTCAAGGTTAACTTGGCTGCAAAAAATGAACTGCTGACAAAAATTTATGGCAAAGAACCGCTCGATTACAATCAGGTTCTGAACGAATACCTCGGTTATGCCGAACAGTTGCGCCCCTATGTTGCGGATACGATTTTCACGTTGCATGATGCGATCAACAAAGGCGACAAGATTCTGTATGAAGGTGCGCAAGCTACTATGCTTGATCTGGATTTTGGCACCTATCCATATGTCACTTCTTCGCATCCGATTGCTGGCGGAGTTTGTATCGGCGCAGGGGTTGGCCCGAAAGCGATCAATAAGGTCATTGGTGTTGTTAAGGCCTATACAACCAGGGTCGGCGAAGGCCCATTCGTTACCGAACTGCATGAAGAAACTGGCGAAATGATTCGTCAAAGAGGACACGAATTTGGAACGCTGACCGGTCGGCCCCGTCGAACCGGTTGGCTGGACACTGTTGTCGTAAAATACGCCTGCATGCTAAGCCAGATTGACTGCCTGGCGATTACTCGCCTCGATATTCTGGATACATTGCCTAGCCTGAAAATTTGCACCGGCTATCTCTATCAGGGGAAACCCTTGCATGAGTATCCGGCCAGTCTGAAAGTCTTGGGCGAAGTACAACCAATCTACGAGGAACTCCCCGGTTGGCAGACGGACACGAGCGGGATTCGCCGTTATGAAGATTTGCCGCTCAATGCCCGGCGCTATGTAGAACGCCTGAGCGAATGTGCAGGCGCACGCCTGGGGATTATCTCGGTGGGCCCGGATCGTGAGCAGACGATGGTTTTGGAGTCGATGTTTTAATTTCTGTGCATATTTTGCCTTGACATTGACGTCAACAGGGGATATAATTCAAAACTGTGACTAATGACCCACTAGCTCAGTCGGTAGAGCACCTGACTTTTAATCAGGGAGTCGATGGTTCGAGTCCATCGTGGGTCACCAGTGAAATCAAGGATCTTCAGTTTCGGCTGAAGGTCCTTTTTTGCCATTACAAGTAT
>CAYLSL010000058.1:0-11684 GCA_964386615.1 uncultured Veillonellaceae bacterium | reverse complement strand
CGGCGATCTCGCCTTTGAAGTCGAGGAACCCTTTGGCGTAGATTTTGCCGTCCAGAACGGTGTGACCGGGGCCGCGCTGCTCCATGAACTCGGTGAAGATACCGCTTTCATAGCAGGCGTGCCATTCGGGGCTCATGTGGCGCAGGATTGTCTGTCGCAGCGAACGCTTCTGCCAATAGGGGATGATGGTTTCTGCCTGCAGCCGGCGCGCTTCGTCGTCGACCCGGAAGAAGATTTTTTCGCGCCGGTTCATTACATCCAGATCTTCGAGCGAGTGGCAGCAAAGCTCGGGGAAGGAGGGGGCGCTTTGCGGCTGACTGCCTTTTTCGCCGACGATCAATTCCCCCTCGCCGATCCAGAGCGTTTTATGGGCAAGGACATGCTTGAAAACCAATGCCCGCAGGATGGGGGTTTCCACAGTGCCGGCATATTTTTCATAAGCTTCAGTTACCAGGCGGGCTCGTTCGATACAAAGCCGGGGGATGGCGTTCAGGCTTTCCTGACGTAGTTGATTGATGCGGTCATTCATTGCGGACATCCTTCCTTTGCTAATTTAGCCGCCGATGTAAGTGCTAAAGCCGGCTGCGGCAAACTGGCGGTGAATTTCTTCCATTCTGTCTGATGTCGGGGGCCTCAGCTGTTCGCCAGCTTCGGCGGCGCGGCCCAAGCGGCTGTATTTGCTGCGACCGGTTGCATGGTAGGGAAGAAGATTAACCTGGCGTACCCGGACTGTCTTGGCGAACTCCAACGTGGCAGATACGTTCGCGGCGTCGGCGTTGACTCCTTCGATGAGCGGCAGGCGCAAAAATATGTTGGCAGCTGCGTCGGACAGGAAACGAAGGTTGTCAAGAATCAGGCGGTTGTCTTGGCCGGTATACCGGTGGTGCAGCGCCGGGTCCATGTGTTTCAGGTCAAACAGGAACAGATCGGCGTGTGGCAGGATGCGATGGAATGCTTCAGTTGGAGCATGACCGCAGGTGTCGATGCAAACATGCAGGCCGCGGCGCTTGCATGCGCCAGCCATTGGTTCGAGTACATTAATGTGAGTCAACGGTTCACCGCCGGAAAAAGTCACGCCGCCGCCGGATTGCTCATAAAAAACTTGATCGGCGAGAAGTTCGTTCAGTGTGTCGTTGGCGGAAAAAGTTTGACCGGCGAGTTGGCGGGAATTTTGCAGGCAAATATCGACGCAGCGGCCACAGGCTTGGCAATGCTTCCGATTAGTCCCGCCATCTGGACTGATCGCCTGATGGTGGCAGTAGGCGACGCAACGCCCGCAGTGTGAACACTTTTCCGCATCATATAGCAATTCGGTCGAATAGCGTTGACTTTCCGGGTTGTGACACCAGGAGCAGCGCAAGGGGCAACCTTTAAAGAACAGGGTGGTGCGAATGCCGGGACCGTCATGTACTGAGAATTTTTGCATGGACAAACTGAGCGATACCGCATCGTTCATGCGTTAATCACTTCGGTTTGTAATGGGTTGGGTGTGCCTACGACCAGTAACCGGACCATTTTTGAAGTATAGTTTGCCCAATTGTGTGGTGTGGTGGACAGATAGTGAGCCGAGTCACCTGGAAAGAGTTCATGTCGTTCATTTTCAATAAATAGGGTCAATATGCCCTCAAGAACATAGATAAACTCCTCTCCTTCGTGGGAATAAGGCAAGACTGGCTCATCGCTGTTAATCGGCAGCAGTTCAACAAACCGGGGCAACATCCTTTTGTCGCCAATCCGGTTGGTCAGGTGATAATGAATGAAGCGGGCCGAATCAACCTGAAAAATTTCCTTTTCATAGCTACGTAGAATTCGGCGTTGCGGTTGGCGTGGTTCCTGAAAAAATTGTGAGCGATCAACGTTGAGTGCTGCCGCAACCTTGCCCAGCAAGTCTGTGGCGATATCGGTGAGACCTCTTTCAAGTTGGGAAAGATACCCGACCGACAGGCCTGTCTTTTGTCCCAAATCCTTCAGGGTCAACTTGTTTTGCAGACGCAGGTCACGAATTTTTTGCCCGATAGGCTTCGACATATGCAGATCTCCTTTTGATATGGTTACTACTATTATAATGTGCCAGATAATAAATGGGAATATAAATTTCATAAATATGAAATTTATATGGAATTTACGTTCGAAAATTTCATAATGATAAAATATTGAAATGATAAAGTTTTTTGAGTGATTGCGAGTGTCTAAAGAAGTGTGGCGATAATACCGATATAACTCATAGGTGAAATTCGTGGGGGTTGAAATAATGATCGGAAGTGACTCAATCAGGCTGGTTGGTGCACGACGCACAATGTTCATGTTTTTGATGGTATTGGCTTTTTTATGCGTGTACCTGCAGCCGCTCGCTTGGGCAGACGGCGTTTCAACCGACCCCAAGGATGGACCTGGCGGACAGCCGGGAACCAATAATGGACAAGGACCTGGACCGAATAAACCAGGAAATGCCTGGCCGCCGGCTGGTACAGCGCCTAAAGGGCCTTTTGTTGATGGTGGGTTTGCCGGGACTTGGTATGCTTTTGTTGACAACACGGCATTCACCTTGGTAATTGAGCAGGAGGGACAATTGCTAAAAGTTGCCCATACCGCAATCTATGATTATGGTCGCCGAGTCGATTCCAGTGTCGGGGTGGTTTCAATGGCTGGAACCGTCAATGGCTCTCTGGCTTATTTGGAATGGAAAAGCGGCCTGAGTGCTGAAACAGGACGAGCGACTTTGGAATATATGCCGGGACGACCAATCACTCTGCATTGGAAAATAGTTGAAGCGCCGAAAAAACCGGAGAGCGATACAGATTCATTACCAACGACAGAGGTGGGCTATTTTTTGCCGGCTTCAGCCTATTTAATGCGAAAATAATCGAAAAAGCGACGTAATTTGCATACTATGATTAAGAGCATCCATGCAGCAAGGATTGTCATGCAAGGATGCTCTTATTTTGTGCTGTTTTCTTGGTGTGAGTTTTTCAAGGATTTGCCGGAAATGCGTCGAATAACTAGTAACAAAATTGTTGGTGTCACAACCAACCGGGGAGACGAAATAACGGTGCAAAAAAAATGGTTGTTGTATTTTTTGCTTGTGATCACGGGAATTGCTGGATTTCCTGTAGGGGTCAATGCATCGTCAGCTATCAATCCATATACAGTTTCCGAGGTTAAACTGTTTGCATTGCAGGAACGACATGTGATGGCGGTTGCGCTTGATGAAAGAATTCCCGGTAATGGGATTGAGGATGTCCTTGGTTACAGGCTGAATCCGTCTTTCGAAGAAAAGCGCACCGCCGGACGGGTGGAACTGGTGGTGGCAAATGCGGTGTTGGCATTAAAAGACCTGCCGCCCGATTTTCCCATCCGTATGGAAGCGATGGCTGGCAATCGGGTAAAACTGACTTACCAGGCGGCCGATGCTGCCAAAATGGAAATCGCCACGGTTCACCGCAAAACGGTGAAGGCGCGCGATGGCATGATTCGGCTGCGGACCTATCTGGTGTTTACGATTCCCCGCGGCATAAAAAAAGACATTCCGACAGTCGTTCTTGATGCAGGGCATGGTGGGACCGATACCGGTGCTGTGAAAAATTTCATCCTGGAAAAAGATATCAATCTCGATATCACGCTGCGCACGGCGCGGATTTTTGAATCAAAGGGTTGGAATGTGGTGCTTACCCGACGGACGGATGTTGAACCATCACTGTTGGAAAGGGCTGACGCCGCTAACATTGTCGATGCGACGGTGTTTATTTCCGTTCACAACAATTCGTTGCCTGAAGAGAAACTGTCGCGTAGCCGCGAATTTGGCACTACTGTTCTATATAATGCTGCAGCGCGCCAACCGGCAGAGGACCTGGCCAGGATGATACAGAGCGAATTGGTGCAATCGACCGGTACGCAACGGGAGGTGCTGCAGGACCGACCAAAACTGGTTGTACTCAACTCTACCTGGGTTCCGGCGGTTCTGACGGAAGGAATCATGATGCCGAATCCGGCAAACGCCAAGTTGATTCTCGACCGTATCCAACGGCAACGTACAGCGGAATCAATTGTTCGGGCAACCGAGACTTGGTACGGCAAAAAAGTACTGGCAGCGAAAAAGCCGGTCCAGGAAGCGCCACAACCTTTGGTGAAGTTGGAAACATCACCGCCGGGCGGGGGCAATAAGGTTGGGAATACTGCCAACCGGGGAACTATAGCAGAACAGGATGGCTGGATCTATTATCTGCGCAAGGCAGACACGTTCGCAGGCGAAAAGGAGGAAACCATCTGGCGGTTTCGCCCTGACCGGTTTCTGTCGGACCAACTGGTGGCGGATCAGGAAGCCTGGGACCTGAATATTGCGCAGGAAGGCTTATATTATGCCAATTGGTCGGACAATCATACTTTGTATCTTGTCTCGCCGGATGGCAAGAGTTCCAAACGGTTGACAGACGGTCCCGTCCAACAGCTAAGCTTAACGAGAGACCGCATGGTATTCGTCCGCAACCGTCAGATATACTCCATGCCACGCAATGGCGGCATGGCAGTGCAGATCGCCGAAGATGAGGCGGAAAACGTGGTGGCTTGGGGCGATTGGATTTATTATGCCAACGGTTCGGATGGATTTAAACCATACCGTGTGAGGATTGACGGAACGGGCCGGATGAAAATCAGTAATGATGAAACCTTGTTCATGGTTGTCGCTGGCGAATGGATTTTTTACAGCAACCTGAGTGACGGGGAAAAACTATACCGGGTGAAGAGCGATGGGACGAACCGCAGTAAAATTGGTGATGACCGGGTCGGTTATCTGAATTTCGATCAACGCTATATTTACTATACCAATACGTCGCAGCAGAATGCGGTGTTTCGGATTATGCCGGACGGCAGCGGGCGCAGTAAAGTGGTGGACGGCGGAAAAGTGGCAGGACCGGTTGGAATTGTCGGCAACAAACTGTATTATCAAGGTTTGTTTTATGACATAAAGTAACTAGCTTTTCATTTTGGCTGAAAAAGCAAAGACCTTGCGATTTGCAATCGCAAGGTCTTTTTAACTTCCGGCAAGAACAAAAAATAATCGGATAATGTCAGATCATCTTTTTGCGCCACAGTATCAGCCATGTGATACCGGTAAGAAACATAGATAACCCGGCGACAAACCAAAATCCTTCTGCTTGTCCTATAAACGGAACGCCGACATTCATGCCCCAAAAACTGGAGATCATGGTCGGGACAGAAATCAGAATCGTAATTGAAGCCAAAAATTTCATCACATGGTTCAGGTTGTTTGAAATAACCGACGTAAAGGCATCCATCATGCCGCTTAAGATATCGGAGTACATTTGGACCATTTCCAGCGCCTGGCGATTCTCGATGATGGCATCTTCCAAAATATCTTCATCTTCTTCGAACAAGGGCAGTAAATGTTTTAGATTGCCGCTTTTTCGCAGACGCAGCAACCGGTCCAGTACGATGCCGTTGGTGCGCAGGGCGGCAGTGAAATAAGTTAAGCCTTTTTCCATATCGAACAACTGGAATACTTCCGCATTGTTCATCGATTTACGCAGGTGGCGCTCGATTTCGTCAGTCTGGCGGTTGATTTGATGGATATAACGTAAAAAGAAGGTTGCGTTTTTATACAGAATTTGAAACAAAAAACGAGTCCGTTTTGATGTGTGGTAATGGGCAGACAGCGAACTGCTGTCCACTGGACCGGGCAACACGGCCGTTTCCTCAAGGGACACGGTAATCAGGTTTTCCGGCGTCAAAATCATGCCCAGCGGCAAAGTATCATAGTTGTCCGGTCCGCGCATGACCGGTATGTTGGTCAGTACCAACATACAGTGATCTTCTACTTCAATACGCGAGCGCTCTTCTTCGTCCAGGGCGGCCCGGATAAAATCTTCCGGCACGCCGGTTGTGATACAAATTGTGCGAATCTCATCCGGCGAAGGATTGACCAGGCGAATCCAGCCATCTTTGACGATTTCATTGCCAGGTACCGGCTGCAACACATGATCGATTGTTTTAAATACGTTGAGCATGATCAGTGCCTCCTTTCGATGCGGAGACACAAAGTGTCATCTCAACGCTGTAGTGGCGAGAGATGGACAGTCGTATCCCCGATTAGGTTCAGTTTTTTGCAACATAAATGAGGCCCGTCGGCGTCCATCCATCTCACCTCCAAAAATAAAATCAGGCCGTCCTTTAAACAAGAAGGCGTGCCTGTAAGCTCACATTTCCATTATATTGTGCACGATGGAGACTGTCAATTCGTTGTTGCGATGCAATATTAAAAATCGGTTAAAGTTATCGGACTGCCTGCAAAAAAACCAAGTGAAACACTGATCACATCAGATGGGTTGAGGGTTGAGGCCAATAAAAAGGATTTTTATTTTTTTTGCCGAAATTATAAGCTACATGTTTACTGGCATAGGGTCTACATGTCAGAAGAGAAAAAACGAGGAAAGAAGGGACTGCCTAATGAAAAAAATGAAAACCATGGACGGCAATAACGCTGCCGCCCACATCGCGTATGCATTTACCGATGTAGCCGCGATTTTCCCGATTACTCCCTCATCGACCATGGCCGAATATGTGGATGAATGGAGTGCACAGGGGCTGAAGAATATTTTTGGGCAAACCGTACGGGTGGCGGAAATGCAATCGGAAGCAGGCGCTGCAGGTGCTGTGCATGGATCGCTGCAGTCCGGCGCATTAACGACTACGTTTACGGCTTCTCAAGGGCTGCTTTTGATGATCCCCAACATGTACAAGATGGCTGGCGAACTGTTGCCGGGAGTATTCCACGTTAGCGCACGCGCCGTTGCCGCGAACTCGCTGAGCATTTTCGGTGACCACCAGGACGTAATGGCAACCCGGCAGACCGGATTTGCCCTGCTTGCCGAGAGCAGCGTGCAACAAGTCATGGATCTGGCTGCGGTAGCCCATTTGGCTGCGATCAAAGGACGCGTCCCTTTCCTGAACTTCTTTGACGGATTCCGCACTTCGCATGAAGCGCAAAAAATCGAAGTGATGGATTATGATGACTTGGCGAAACTGATCGATCAAGATGCCCTCAATGCCTTCCGCCGCCGGGCGTTGAACCCTGATCATCCGGTGGTACGCGGCACTGCGCAAAACCCGGATATTTACTTCCAGGAGCGCGAGGTATCCAACTCTTATTATGAAGCGATTCCCGGGATTGTCGAAGACTATATGGGCGAGATCAGCAAACTGACTGGTCGCGAATATCACCTGTTCAATTATTACGGCGCCGAAGACGCTGACCGGATCATTATCGCCATGGGCTCGGTCTGTGATGTCATTGAAGAGACGGTCGATTATCTGAACGCAAAAGGCGAAAAGGTTGGTCTGCTGACGGTTCATCTGTATCGTCCGTTCTCGCTCGAACATTTCTTCCGTTATATTCCCAAGACCGTCAAAAAGATTGCCGTGCTTGACCGGACCAAGGAACCCGGTTCGATTGGCGAACCGTTGTATCTGGACGTCCAGAGCGCATTCTACGGCAAAGAGTGGCAACCGCTTATCGTTGGCGGTCGTTATGGCCTAGGCTCCAAAGATGTGATTCCTTCACATATCGTACCGGTGTTCGACAACTTGAAACTGCCTGTGCCCAAGAATGGATTTACCGTCAGTATCGTCGATGATGTTACGTTTACGTCTTTGCCGGTCGGTGAAGACATTGACACTACACCCGCCGGAACAACTGCCTGTAAATTCTGGGGACTTGGCTCCGATGGAACGGTTGGCGCCAATAAAGCGGCGATCAAAATCATCGGTGACCATACCAACATGTATGCACAGGCTTATTTTGCCTATGATTCGAAAAAGTCCGGCGGTATTACCGTTTCGCATCTGCGTTTCGGCAAAAAACCAATCAAGTCGTCTTATCTGATCAACAAGGCTGATTTCGTGGCCTGCCACAATCAGTCCTATGTGGATAAATATGACGTGCTGGCCGGCCTGAAACCGAAAGGCGTATTCCTGCTCAACTGTACCTGGACCCCGGAAGAACTGGACGAAAAGTTGCCAGGGTTCATGAAACGTTTCATTGCTAAGAATGAAATTCAGTTCTATACGATTGATGGCGCCGGAATTGCCCAGCAACTGGGCCTGGGCGGACGGATCAACATGGTCATGCAGTCGGCCTTCTTTAAACTGGCTGCGATTGTACCCCTGGAAGATGCAAAAACCTATCTGAAGGAAGCCGTCGTTGATGATTACGGCAAACAGGGACAAAAAGTCATCGACATGAACTATGCCGCCATCGAGAAGGGCATGGAGTCGGCTGTGAAAATCGCAGTGCCGGCAGCTTGGCTAACGGCTCCTGATCGGGAATCCGACATTCAGAAAATTGCCTGCGCCTGCTCCAGTGCCGCTGTTGCCGATGACCTGCCCAAGTTCGTCAAGGAACTGATGGTGCCGATGAACCGCCAGGAAGGCGACAGCTTGCCTGTCAGTGCATTCAAGGGCCGTGAAGATGGAACCTTCCCGGTGGGAACTTCTGCGTATGAAAAACGCGGTATCGCGATGAATGTGCCGGAGTGGCAGATCGAGCATTGCATCCAGTGCAACCAGTGCGCCTATGTCTGTCCGCATGCCACCATTCGTCCGGTGCTCGCCACGGAAGCCGAAATGAAAGCTGCTCCGGCTGGATTTACCGCCAAACCGGCAGTAGGCGCCAAAGACCTGCAGTTCCGCATTGCAGTTGCACCTCTCGATTGTATCGGTTGCGGCAACTGCGCCCAAGTTTGCCCGGCTAAGGAAAAAGCCCTGATTATGAAACCGTTTGAATCTCAACAAGTGCAGGCTCCACTGTGGGATTATGCGATGTCACTCGCTCCCAAGGCAAACCCGATGAACAAGGAAACCGTCAAAGGCAGCCAGTTCGAAACTCCGTTGCTCGAGTTCTCCGGCGCTTGCGGTGGTTGCGGCGAAACGCCTTATGCCAAACTGATCACCCAGTTGTTCGGCGACCGCATGATGATTGCCAACGCGACCGGTTGTTCCTCAATCTGGGGCGCCAGCGCACCGTCGATGCCCTACACCAAGAATCATCTTGGCCAAGGTCCGGCCTGGGCCAATTCCCTGTTTGAGGATAATGCCGAGTATGGCTACGGAATGTTCCTCGGAGTCAAACAATCCCGTCAACGTTTGGCTGTCGATATCAAGGCAGCGCTGGAGTTGCCGTTGAGCAGTGAACTGAAAGCGGCCTGTGAAGACTGGTTGGCCAATATCGACAATGGCAGCGGCACCCGGGAGCGCTCCGCCAAACTGATTGAGCTGTTGGAAAAAGAGAAAGGCAGCGATGCACTGCTGAATTCGATCTACACCAACAAAGACTTCCTGGTCAAGCGTTCACACTGGATCTTCGGCGGCGACGGCTGGGCCTATGATATCGGCTTCGGCGGATTGGATCATGTGCTGGCGATGAACGAAGACGTCAATGTGCTGGTGTTTGATACTGAAGTTTATTCCAATACCGGCGGACAGTCCTCAAAGGCAACGCCGACCGCGGCGATTGCCAAGTTTGCCGCCAGCGGCAAACGGACCAAGAAAAAAGACCTCGGCATGATTGCCATGAGTTACGGTTATGTTTATGTAGCCCAGATTTCGATGGGCGCCGATAAGAACCAAACCCTCAAAGCGATTGCGGAAGCCGAAGCATATCCCGGCCCGTCGCTGATCATTGCCTATGCACCTTGCATCAATCATGGATTGAAAGCCGGCATGGGCGCAAGCCAACTGGAAGCCAAGAAAGCCGTTGAATCCGGTTATTGGGGGATGTATCGCTACAATCCTGCTTTGCTGGCACAGGGCAAGAGCCCGTTCAGCATGGATTCCAAAGAACCGACGATGGATTTCAAAGAGTTCCTGATGGGAGAAGTACGCTACTCATCCCTAAAACAGCAGTTCCCTGAGCAAGCGGAGGAACTGTTCGAGAAAACAGCCCAGGATGCGAAGGAACGGCTGGAAAACTACAAACGACTGGCTAAAAACTTTGCTGAGGCAGCTGCTAAATCATAAAATGAAGTTACTGTTTCAGCGAAGCCTGCGATCCTGTACCCGCAGTATCGGTGAGGGGAAAATTATGGCCGAAGCGGTGCTGCTATCCACGGATTGTGAGATAGTAGCCCGCCTCACGGTTGCTGCAGACACTTTTTTGATTGAACAGGCCGAATGGGAACAGTTGCGCCAGGGGGCAGAATATGCCCCCGTTGGTGCAACTGTTCCTTCTTTGTTTGGCGTTGAGGCTTACTTTGGAGTGGCGCCTGCTCTGACCAGAGCCTTTCCGGACGCAGAGCAGGATGTGATTCGGGAACTTTTTGCCGAGTGTGTTAAGGCTGTTTTACAGTCAGAGACATATTTATATGTGAAACGCGGATTTGCTGATGGTCAGGCCTATCAGGACAATTGGGATGTTTCCCATCCCAATTCCTGTCGTTACTATTCCCATCTTGATAAGGTGCAAAGCCGTTGGTTTGACCATATCGGACCGCAACCAAGAACTCAGAATCTGTTCCACCGGCATAAGAACGTGGCGGTCTGGCGTTCTGCAGCAGGCCTGTTGCAAGCGACTGGCTCCTTTCTCGACTCGTTTCACGAGGTGGGGGTTGTGGTTGAATGTGAATTGTCGGGAGAAATAAAAAATTTTGCAGCCACTTTTATGCGTGCGCCAGACCAGATTTGTTTTGGTACAGCTCTTTTGGTGAAAAGCTTGATTGGGCAAAACATCAGGCAACTAACTCGCCGGGATATAAACCGTTGCGCCGGCGGCGCCGAAGGTTGCGCTCACCTGCTGGACATTGGGCGGGATACGATGGTGGAGCTGGGTAAAGCCTTGGATTCAATTGACGGCCCTCGTTCATAAAAGCTATAATAATCAAAGAAACTGCGTACGCTATATTAGTAATGGGGGGAAGAAAAAGGATGAAAAACCGAAAAACCCAGTGGTTGGTCCTGGCAGTAGTTGTTGCGATGTTAGCCATGGTAGTTGCAGGCTGCGGCGGCGGGGACAAGAAACCGGCAGCCCCGGCAAAATCAGATGCACCAAAAATTTCCGGCAAACTCATGATCTACACTTCCATTTATCCTGATATCATCGAAGGCGTAAAGCCGGCGATCAAAAAAGCGTTCCCAGACCTTGAGGTGCAGTGGTTCCAAGCTGGAACCGAAAAAGTAATTACCAAATTGACCGGCGAAATTGAAGCCAAAAAAGTTCAAGCCGACCTATTGATGGTTGCGGACCCCTCCTATTATCTTACGCTCAAAGAAAAGAACCTGCTGATGAAATATGATGCGCCAAACCGTAAGGATGTAACTGCAGCAAAGGATGCAGAGGGATATTGGACCGGCGTGCGCATTTCCAACATGATTATTGCTTATAACACAGCTAAAGTGAAACCCGAAGACGCTCCCAAAACATTCAAAGAACTGGCAGAGCCCAAATGGAAGGATAAAGTGTCCATTCCCAGTCCGTTGCTGTCTGGCTCGGCATATGTCGCAGTCGGTGTGATTGCTGACAAATATGGCTGGGATTATTTCAAAAAATTCAAGGATAATGGCGGCAAAGTGGAGCCGGGCAACTCCGCAATCCAAAATAAACTGGTGACTGGCGAATACCATGCCGCGATGATTTTGGAAGAAAACATTCTCAAAATTATGGCCAAAGGCGAGCCGATCAA
>CAYLSL010000057.1:0-11847 GCA_964386615.1 uncultured Veillonellaceae bacterium | reverse complement strand
GAAATTATGGCCCGACATACTCGCCGTTTTCAAAACGGCCTCGTAGTTCCCGGCCATCAGGAAATCGATACACGCCATAGCCTGTGCGGGCTTCATTGAGGAATTCGCCTTCGTAGCGGGCGCCGCTTGCCCAGGTGTAGACGCCTTTGCCAGTCCGTTTTCCATCGACAAAATCGCCTTCATAGCGGGAACCGCTTGGCCAGGTATAGATTCCTTTGCCGTTACGCATGTCGTTGGCATAACTGCCTTCGTAACGCTCTCCGTTTGACCAGGTCATGATTCCGCGGCCGGCGAAAACATTGTCAAGGAAATCCCCTTCATAACGGTATGTGGTGCCGGCGTTGTTTTTTCCCTGATAGATTCCTTTGCCTGACCGGACATCATTGACAAAGTCTCCGTCATAACGGTCGCCGTTACTCCAGGTCATCAGTCCCTTGCCATGGAATTTTCCATCGACGAAACTGCCTTCGTAACGATAGGTTTCTCCCGCGTCGTTCCTGCCGAGATAGATGCCTTTGCCAGTCCGTTTATTTTCGGCCCAGTCTCCTTCGTAACGGCCGCCGCTGCTCCAAACATAGGTGCCTTTGCCATGACGGTTGCCATCGAGCCATTGCCCTTCATAGCGGTCGCCGTTGGCCCAGGTCATCAGCCCTTGCCCCTGATATTTGTTGTTCAAAAAGTTTCCTTCATAGCGAAACGTGATGCCGGAAGCATTTGTGCCCGTGTATACCCCTTTGCCGGTGCGCTTGTCATCGACCCAGTTGCCTTCGTAACGACTGCCGCTTGCCCAGATGTAAACACCATTGCCGTTGCGTTTGCCGCCAGTCATTATGCCTTCGAAGCGCTCCACCATTTTTTCTTCGACAATCCACTCAAATATGCCATGGCCGCTGAGATAACCATCCTTGCAGGCGCCGGTCCAGGCAAAACTTTCACCGGGTTGTGGGTTGGGATTCCAGACTTTGCAGCCAGTGGCCGGATTTTCCTGAAACTTGCCTTCCGCCCAGACCGGACTGATTTGAGAAACGAATAGAATCAGCAGGGCGATTGCGAGACGGATAGGGGTTCTTGCCCAGAGTATTCTAATCATCCCGATCACTCCTCAATTATTATTTTTGTGAGACCAAGTATTTATGCATGAAACGTTCGCCGGCAATATAACGGGTTCCTGCAATAATATCCGGGAACATGAAGGCTTTATTATTGACAGGAAGCAAAAAAGTCGATACGATAATCACGAAACAGTCTGGAATTATGTTATTGCAATTGAATATTGGCAAACTTATTGAAAAATAAGGGCGCAAAGCCATGGGTCTAAGGGCTTCGGTCTATGATTGCCAGGTTGCTTTTCTCTTTATCGAGAATGACGGGGTCATATTTATGACCAAGCAGCCGGTGCAATTGCGCCGGCTTATTGTTTGAGTGCACAATTGCGATATTCTTTGTGACGGTAGTTCAAAATATGCCTGAAAATCAGGCAATCAACAATCAGTGGAGTAAAGAAGGGATTAGTGTGATTCAGCGGGCAGAAATCACGGACAACCAAGTCCAGGTTTTTCTGGCAGGGAGTATTTACAGTGAGGATGCCAGACAAATTCAGGAGAAGACACTGCGGTTTATTGAACATGGGCATAAGACTTTTGCCTTTGACATGTCTGAAGTAGATTACATCGATAGTTCCGGGTTGGGGGTTTTTGTGTCGATCAACAAACAGACGATGAAAAAGGGCGGATCGATGAAGATCAGCGGTACGCAGGGGCTGGTCAAGGAAATTTTCGAAATGACCCGACTGAACAAGGTGCTGGGAATCGAGTAGCCTGGCAACCCCATAATGTGCGCGTTGTACAAAAATCTCTGGACTTGCATTTCAGAGATTTTTATTTTGCCATGAAGGTTTTCTGAATCGTATTCCTTAGCCGGAGACTTTCGCCAAGTAAATATGTTAAGATTTAACAGGTGGCTGGTATACGACATTCGTTATAGCTTTCAGACAGGGGGAAAAAGATGTCACTTCTGAGTGCAGAACATATTGGCGGAATTCTGGCGACATTGGCATTGGTATCGGCTGTGGGCCTCTATGCAGGCAGCAAGGTGAAATCGGCGGCTGATTTTTCCACTGGCGGGCGCAGTGTTTCTGCGCCGATTGTTGCTGGCACGATCATGGGGACATTGGTCGGCGGGGCTTCGACGATTGGCACGGCCCAGTTGGCATTTCAATACGGCTTTGCCGCCTGGTGGTTTACCCTGGGCGCCGGTATTGCCTGTGCAATGTTGGGAATCGGCATGGTGCGGCCAATGTGGGAAAGTAAAGTGGAAACCTTACCGCAATACTTGGTGAAGACCTATGGCACGGCCATGGGGCCAATTTCCAGCATTTTTACTTCGATTGGCATGTTTTTCAGCATGATTGCCCAGGTGTTATCTTTTTGTGCATTGGTCACGACGATTTATCCGATGAATCCGACTCTCGCCGCAGCAGTGGGGATTTTTTTGGTACTGGCCTATGTCTTGTTTGGCGGAGTCTGGGGTACGGGGCTGACAGGGATTGTAAAACTGCTGTTGCTTTATGTGGCAATGATGTCATGCGGCATAGTGGCGTACCAATTATCCGGCGGCATAATCGGTCTGAAGGCCAGTTTTCCCAGTTTTCCCTGGTTTTCCATGTTCGGCAGGGGGGTCACAACCGACATTGCTGCCGGTTTTTCACTGGTGGTCGGCGTGTTGTCGACACAAATTTATTTTCAGGCATTGTTGTCAGCCAGCAGTACGCGCGATGCCCGTAAAAGTGCTTTTATTTCAGCGCTGCTTATCCCACCGATCGGTATTGGGGGTATATTGGTCGGGCTGTTTATGCGGGCTAATTTTCCGCTAACGGTTTCCAGCGAAGTGTTGCCGCTGTTTGTGCTTAAGTTTTTGCCACCGGTATTGGCGGGGGTGGTTTTGGCAACATTGCTGATTTCGGTGGTAGGAACGTGGGCCGGAGTGACCCTGGGTATTTCGACGATGCTGACCAAGGACCTGTATCAGCGATTCCTTCGGCCACAGGCTGGAAGCAGGGAGGCGCTGCTGGTACAGCGTTTTGTCATTGTTGGCCTGTGTTTGACGGCGCTGGTGTTTGTCGGCGGTAATGCCGGCAGCCTGATTTTAAGCTGGAGTTTTATGGCAATGGGGCTGCGTGGTTGTACCGTTTTATTTCCATTGTTGGGGGCCATGTTTTTTCCGACCAGGGTCACGCCATTGGCGGGGATTGCCTCGGCACTGCTCGGTCCGGCAGTTAATGTTGTATGGAAATTATTGTTTCCTTCCGGGCTGGATCCACTGTATCCGGGGTTGCTGGTCAGTTTATTGGTGCTGGCGGGAGTGAGTCTGTTGACACGGCGTCAGGCTGCCGACTGAGGTTTTTTGGAGTACGAAGGCAAACCAATGAATCAAAGGCTCTCCGGAAATATTTCCGGAGAGCCTTTGATTCATTGGTTTGCCTGTGGTTGAATCAGGCATCAATGCCGATGCGCTTCATCCAGGCCAGAATTTTATCATCTTGCCCAGGGGACAGGGTGAATGGCGCGGCCACTGTCGGACCGCAAATCCCCAACTTGTTGAGACCGAATTTGACAACGGCGGCATTAGGACCGAAGCCTCCCATCATGGGAATCAGCGATGCTTTCTTCTGCAACTCGACGGCAGCTGTGATATCGCCGCGGACAAAAGCATTATAAACATCGGCGCACTGTTTGGGGAACAAGCTGCAACCGGCATAGATGCCTCCTTTGGCGCCCAACTGATAGGCAGAGAGACCCAAAGCCGGATTGCCTGACATGACGGCGAAATCCGCGTTGGCAGTTACGTCGATGAAGCGTTGCATGCCGAAGAAATCGCCGGAACTGTCCTTGATCCCGATAATGTTCGGATGCTCGGCCAGTTTGGCTACTGTGTCGGCAGTGAACGTTGTTTTCGTCATCTGGGGGAAATTGTACAGGACGACAGGCAAGGTGGAAGCTTCGGCTACGGCTTGATAATGACGAATTACAGCTGCCTGATCCATGTTGAAATAGTAGGGGACGGCAACCAGCACCCCGTCGGCTTTGGTATGGGAGGCGATTTTTACCTGTTCAACGGTGCGTTGGGTTCCTGGTTCGCCGCAACCAATCAGGACAGGTACTTTCCCGTTTACTTCGGCAAGGGTTGTTTCCATTACCGCTTGCCGCATTGAATCAGTCATTGCCGGGAACTCTCCGGTGCTGCCAAGAGCAACGATGCCATGAATTCCGCCATCGATCAAGTAGTGAACCAGTTTTTTCAGGGCGGCCTGATCGATTTTTTCCTCCGGGGTCAACGGAGTGGCCATTGCCGGAAACACACCTTTTAGTTGCATACTTACTCCTCCTTCATTCTTTTCCATTGGCGTTATCCTTTCAAATCTACCAATTTTCGGCAATTTCCTGCCATTCATGGGGTTTTTTGCCCTGAAATCGTGCTTTATAGTTTTTGGCGGCCAACCATTCGAGACGACGGGTGGTACCTTGTGTCACCGCCGGTTCTACGCCGATTTCCTGCATCATTAGCATCACATCTTTCATTTCGTGGACCTGTCGTTCGGCGTGGACGGCGCTGGCGGTAACCAACCAGTCAAGGGTATCCTTAAAACTGGCGGCGCCAAGCGTATCCTCGATCGAACGAAGTACGGCGGTTTCGACGCCCAATTTGGTAGCGGCTGTCAATGTTTCCACAGCCAGCGACGCCAAGCCCTTCATTGCGATACTGCGCACCAGTTTGATCGCGATCGCATCGCCGGCATTCTCGCTGACTTTTGTCAGAGACATGCCGAAGGGAGACAGCAGGCGGATAAAACTATCACTGCCACTGCCGCTAAGCAAGGTTGGAACTTTGTGATGCTGCATGCTGAGGCCGCCCATCAGCGCGCCGTCGACAAACAGGGCGCCCGTTGATTCGACGGCGAGCGCCATTTGTTTTTTGCTGGCTGCTGTTGAAGTCGATACGTCGGCATAAACTTGAGGCGCCCTTAAGGATGGCGCCAGGTCGAGAGCAGCAGTCAAAGCCTTGCTGCCGGGAACGGCTGCGATGATGACATCGGCTGCTTCGGCCACTGCCTGCGGATTTGGCTGCAATGCCACACCGGCATCCCTGGCCCGGCTTTGTATCAACGGACCATACTTGGGATCCTCGGACAGGGGATCGAAAGCAACGATTTTTGTCAACCCTTCTTGTTTCAAACCATGCGCCAATTCAAAACCTACTTCGCCAAAACCAATGAATCCAAGGATCATGCAAACGCCTCCATACTGTTCATTGTTAAAAAAGATTGACAAAATAGTCGGACACACTGTAATTTTAAGCCAGATGTACCGATGAAGTGAAGTGAATGATTTCGATTATACTGCGTCGAATTTTTCATCACGGGGGATGTAATGATGGATCACAGCACAATTGACACATTTTTGACAGTGTCTCGAACCCGTAATGTCCGGCAAGCGGCGGAACAACTGAACCTGTCGCAGTCGGCGGTGAGCAAACGGCTAAAACTGCTGGAGCAGGAAATTGGTGTGAGCCTGTTTACCCGTGTGAAAGGCAATAAGACATTTTGCCTGACTTCTGAGGGAGAGGGATTTGTCGACGTCGCAGAACGATGGTTGTCCGTCTGGCGGGAAACCCAATCATTCCAGTATCGCGGCGCCAACCTGTCCTTGGCGATTGGTACGCTCGATAGCTTGAATTATGCTTTGCTGCCAAGGCTTTATCAGGCACTGAGCCGTCATCAACCAAGGTTGAACTTGAAAGTAATGACTTCGCATTCGCGGGATTTATATGATGCCGTAGACCGGCGGGAGGTCGATGTTGCGTTTACTTTGTTGCGGCGCGAACATCCCAATATTGTTGTGGAAAAGTGCTTCAGTGAGCCGATGGTAGGCTTGCGGATGGTCGAGGCCGGAATCACATCGGACGGGGAAGAATTGATCCATCCGAACGAACTTGATCCCAATGATGAATTGTATGTCTATTGGGGACCGTCTTGTCAAATGTGGCATGATCAGTGGTGGGCTCCGGTTTGCCCCGGCCGTATCCTGCTCGATACGGCGCAACTGATTTTTTCTTTCTTTTATCACCCGCGTCAATGGGCAATCGTGCCATTGTCAGTTGCCCATAAGGCCCAACGAAGTGGCGCATATAGAATTTTCCGTTTTACGGAGGGACAACCGGATCGCGTCTGCTATAAAATCACACACCGCTATATGCAATCCGGTACCATGGATAGCCTGAAAATTATGGATCGATATCTGCTTGAACTGGTCAATGCATTATAAACGTTTTTTCATTCAGACCTGGTAGGAAAATCTGCCTCTTTAGGCGAATAATAGCTATGAAAAGGGCCGATAACTAAAGGGAGGTGTTGTGCGATGTTCTGCAGTCAATGTGGACAGCCAATGACCGCCACTGACGGTTTTTGCAGCCGCTGCGGAACCCGTTCGGCACAAACAGACAATCGGACGCACGTTTTACAGGCGATTGCCACGGCGTTATCGCCATTGTCGCAGCTTTCCTTGATCTGGGGGCAAAAAACGGATTTGTCAATCACGAATGAATTGGCAAATGCAAACTGGGGTGTCGGTAAAAAGAAGGTCGAATACTCTGCGGTGCTTCGGTTGGATGCGGCAACACAAAAAGTTTATTTCTGGGAAATGATCAAGGAATCCGGGCGCGGACTGGCAGCTTTGTTTAGTTTCAAGACCGAAACCTATCGGACGAACGGAACGACCCGCTCCGGTACAGTCAACGAAACCGCTTATGGGCCAGGCGGAAAACTGATTGATTATAACTGGGATTATAGCCAGGTCCGGCAAATCATCGAGGCGGCGGTCCGATCTCAGGGGTGGCAGTTCGAAACTGTGCTGCTGAAAAACAAAGCAATGTACTGAAATACAGAACGGTGTGAGAAAATGATTTTGCTCGAAGGGGCTTTTCCAGGCCACGATGCTCGGGGGGTAAAGAATTTGGCTTATTCTTACGATAGTCTGGAAAAGGGAGAATTCAGCCGGTGCAAACTGAAAGCTGAAGTGCGGAGGATATGAAGCCAGAATTATTACGAGTGACGCAGAAACTGGAAGTCATTGAAACGGATCCGGAGACTGCCGAACAGGATATTTACTTCAGTCGGATTGAAGACGTTGGTAAAGAAACCATCATGATTACACCGCCGTTTCGCAAGGGGTTCTATTTGCCCCCGCGACCCGGTCGGAAGGTCGCGGCCCGGGTGGTGGCTGAGAAAGTCCCGTATTTTTTTGAAACCAGCTTGATCCGTTATGTACCGGAACAATTGCCGATGTGGGAATTGGTCAAACCGACCAGCTTCCGCAAGATGCAACTGCGGGAAAATGTCCGTTTGGATATTAGCCTGAAAGCGACGCTGGCGCCGCTTGATGAACTTGACGAATCAAAATTCATCAAGACCGTGACCAAGGATATCAGTGCCGGCGGGGCAATGGTCGTACTTGCCAAAGCGATACCGATCGGGGAGAATTTTATTGTTTCCATTGTGATCTCACCCGAATGGACTTTGACGGCTCGCGGGGAAGTGGTTCGGCTGATTCCCCCGCATCCTCCCCAGGAAAAATACTTTGCCGGAATCAAATTCAAAGATAAGGAAATCGACGATAAACTGCAGAAGCGAATTATCCAGTTTATTTTTTTCAAGCAGGCGGAAAAACGGCAGAAAGAAAAAGAATGGTTCGGCTGAGCAAAAACAGGGACTAAAGTCCTATGCAAAAAGGACCTGAGTCTCAAGGGGCTGCAAAAGGAAAAGCGAATCATACTAGTCACAACATATCTTTACGATAAGGGTGATGAATATGATTCGCTTTGATACGGTTACCGATAAAATTGCCATTGACACGGAAGTATGGACAGGAACCGGGAAAATAAAAATTACTCGAGGCCCGGCCGGCGTCAGTATCCAGTATGGAGATGATGCGATGCAAGAAGAGCTGCGCACGTCTTCCCGGGCTCATCAAAACCTGCGGGAAACGCGGTCGATTGTAGAGAGGATTTTTCAGTTCTCGTTCCAAGGTTGAATTTAGGCCAGGCGGCCTTTTTTTTTGCCCTGTTGCAGGTGACGGCATGAGGATACTGCATTGGGTTAAAGCAGCAGGCGCTTTTTCATCAGTCGCAGCGGAATGGATGCGGTGGTCAGAATCATGACTGACAGGACAGCCACATGCCACCATAGCCGGATAGAAAGCTGCCCAAGCGCCAGGGCCCGGCATACTTCAATGCTGTGATACAGCGGATTGAGCCAGTTGATCCATTGGACCCATTCGGGCAGATTGCTGACGGGGAAATATAGGCCGCCAAACAAAAAAAACGGCATAATCGCAAGCGTGATATAGTAATTCAACTGATCGATATTTTTGATCAGCGCAGTGTAGCTAACCGCGAATATGGAGAAAACGGCGCCGGGCAAAAACAGAAACAAAGGAATAAAAACGGCTGTAACAGCGGGGATTTGTCCCAGTAAGCTGACGACAATCAGTATGACTGCGCCGAACAGGACGCTTTTTAACATGCCGTACAACAGCTCGCCCAGGATCACTTCATTGGCAGTTACCGGGCCGGCCAAAATTGCCTGCAAGGTTTTTTGGTAATGCAGGCGAAGAAAGGTTCCGTAGGTGCATTCGAAAGTTGCCGAATACATGGCAGATAATGCAACCATGCCGGGGGCAATGAACTCAAGATAAGTGACGCCGTCAATCCGCCCGACCATCATGCCGAGACCAAATCCCATTGCCGACAGATACAACAGCGGTTCGGCAACATTGAACATCAGGTTGTGCAGCCAGGTGCGGGAAAATACCTGCCAATGCCGGTTGAGAACACGAAAAGCGCCGGTCATGGTTCTGTCCCCCGACCGGTAAGCCGCAAAAACACATCCTCCAAATTGGCTGGCCGTAGAAAACAGGCGTGTTGCGGCAAGCCCCAATCGCCGATTTGCTGCCACAAGCGATTGCCCTCATTGGTGTACAAAAACAACCCCTCCATCACTGGCAGTGCTTCACCGCCAAACCCGTGCACCCTGTCGCTGATGTCCGGCGGTATGGCATCCAGTGGCAGACGGATTTCGATGACATGAGGTAAAACATGAGCTGCAACCAACTCGGCAGGCGTGCCTTCGGTCAGGATCAAGCCTTCATGCATGATCGCAATGCGGTCGCATAGTTGAGCGGCTTCTTCCATGTAATGCGTGGTCAGAACCATGGTAACCCCTTCACTTTTCAGGCCGCGCAGTTTCTGCCAGACAAGGTGCCGCCCTTGAGGGTCCAGGCCGGTTGTCGGTTCGTCAAGGATGAGCAGGCGGGGGGAGTTCAGCAAGGCCCGGGCAATGACCAGGCGTCGTTTTTGTCCGCCGGATAAGGCGTCGACCAAGCTGTCCTCTTTTGACTCCAGCCCCATAAATCGCAGCATCGCCAAGCTTTGTACCCCTGCCTGCCGGCGGTCGATGCCAAACAACCTGGCGTAAGCCTTGAGATTTTCCAGTACCGGCAAGTCGGGGTCCAGATTGTCTTCCTGAGGCACAACGCCCAACTGGCGCTTGATTTCCGGTGGTGTCAGCGAAAAAGGCTGGCCGAAAATACTGAGTAGTCCTCCTTCGACGCGGGCCAGGCCATAGAGCATTTTTAGCGTGGTTGATTTTCCGGCGCCGTTATGCCCCAACAGGCCAAAACATTCTCCTTCTTGAATGGAGAAGGATACTCCTTTTAGCGCAGGGAAGTCGCCGTAGTGTTTGGTGAGGTTTTCAGCAACGACAATCGTATTCATGCCAATATTGTACCATAGTCAGCTGCAGTGACGGACAAACTCAATGGACAGCCGGCAGGTAAGCGGGCTGAATCGGCGAATTAATAAATATTGCAGATTGTTTGAAGCTAAAAATAATTAAGGGAGTGGTGAGATGGCAATTTTGCTGTTGCTGCTGGGGATGATTTCAGCCATCGTTATCGTAGTGTTTGCCCTGCAAAACGGACGGATCGTCACAGTCAGTTTTTTTGACTGGAGCGTTGAAGCTTCGTTGGTTTTAGTCATTATGGTTACGGCGTTGATGGGTTTTTTGACGGCGTTATTCTTTGAATTGGTCGTGCAGCTTAAATTGCGGTTCCGTTTGTATAAAATGGGAAAGCAGGTAAAATCGCTGGAAGAGGAAGTTTTGAAGCTGAAATCGGCCCAGAGTGACGCTAAAACGGAAAAAAAGAGCGTTAATGTTGATGAGTCTTTGCCAAATGGTGAAAACACGGCAACGAAAATAGGCGTGGGCATGCAGTAAGTTTCACCGATACTAATTTGAAATAAAATGTGAAATTCAAAAGGAAGTGCGTCGGAGTTGTTTACAACTCTGATACACTTCCTTTTAGTTAAACCCAATGAATATTTTCAAGGCATTTCTACGAAATGATTCACCGCCTGACCAGGCTGCACCATCGGATCGACGAGGCAGTCGGGCGATATTTTGGCGACCAGGACGAACGGCGAGTTGCTGTTCAATGCTTGTTGGAAGCCGGCGGAAAATTCGGCCGGTGTATTGGCCACGACTCCATCAACCCCGCAGGACCGCGCCAGGCTGATGAAATCGAAAGACGGCAGAGTCGTTGCCGAGTAACGTTGGTTGAAAAACAGCCGCTGCCACTGGCGAACCATCCCGAGGGAGCTGTTGTCGAGGATCACGCAGATGACAGGGATTTTTTCCACGGCAGCAGTATAGAGTTCCATCGCCGTCATTTTGAATCCACCGTCACCGGCAATCAAAATGGCTCGCTGCTCCGGACAGGAGAGTTGTGCGCCCAGAGCGGCCGGCAGGCCAAAACCCATCGTGCCCAGGCCGCCGGAGGTAAGCCAGGTGCCGGGGGAGTTGATGCGGAGATATTGTGCAGCCCACATTTGATGCTGTCCAACATCGGAAACCCAGGTGACCGGTAATTTGGTAGTGGCAACTGAGAGATGCTGCATGATCCAGGCTGGATTGAGGACTGTATCATCCGGGGCGGTCTGATCTGATTCCTGCCATTGTAGCACCTGCGCAAGCCAGGTGTTATGATCCGGTCGGCCGGATTGGCTGAGTCGTTGGGTCAAGCTTTGCAGCGACTGTTGCAGATTGCCGACGATTACGACGGTGGTGTCGACATTTTTACCGATTTCGGCCGCATCGACATCGAGATGAATAATGGTTTTCCCCTCTGTATAGCGTTTCCGATCACTGGTAACTCGGTCGCTGAAACGGGTGCCGACGGCAATGATCAAATCGGCAGCAGCAATCGTCTGATTCGCCGGACGATGGCCATGCATGCCGGTAAGTCCGAGATAATAAGGTTGCGCCGGTGAGATGGCTCCCAGCCCCATCAAGGTGCTTACAACCGGCATCGGATAGTATTGGCATAATTCCTTAACGGCTTCAGACGCTTTTGCCCGGATAATGCCGCCGCCGACAAGCAACACAGGGCGAAGCGCTTTTGACAGCGCTGCCACCGCCTGTTCAATTGCAACGTCAATTTCATGGTCATCAACCGGTTGCAAAGCCGAGAGGCCAGACGGGCAAGATCGATCATCAGCTTGCTTTGCTGAAAAATCGACTTCGGCCAACAGGACATCACGCGGTACATCAATCAATACAGGACCGGGTCTTCCTTCGCGGGCAATGAAAAAAGCGTTGCGGATTACGCCAGCCAAGTCGGCCGCCGAACGGACCAGAAAATTATGCTTGGTAACAGGCATTGTCAGGCCTGTGATGTCAATTTCCTGGAAGGCATCCCGGCCAAGCAGGGGAGTCCCCACCTGACCGGTGATGGCAAC
>CAYLSL010000056.1:0-11911 GCA_964386615.1 uncultured Veillonellaceae bacterium | reverse complement strand
GCGTCGACCCGACGGGCAGGTTGTTATTGCTGGCTTGCATACTGGAAACGTGTCTGATATATTGCTAAAATAACAATATAAGATTGAATTCACTGTGTGGGCAAAAGGCAAAAGTGGGGAGGCGATTGTGATGTCCGGCTTCTTGCAAAAAGTGATGGATCGGCTGATGCCGAAACCGGAAGCGGGAAATCCTTGCCATGAAGCTGCGTTCGACCCTGATTTGATGCCGGAAGCGATGCGGCAAGCGCTGGAAAAAGAAAAAGCAGAGGAGTCGCGGAAACAACCAAGCAAAGCTAAAAAAGAAGTCTAAGGAGTGGAATCTTTTATGAAAATTTCTGTTGTCGGTTGCGGCAAGGTCGGTTCGACTGTTGCCTATACTGCGTTATTGAAAAATTTGGTTGACGAGCTGGTGCTGGTGGATGTCAGCGCCGACAAAGCTACCGGAGAAGCGCTGGATGTGCTGCAGTGCCGAGCTTTTGCCCCGCAGGCCAATGTGCGGCAGGGACTGTTGCCGGATACCGCAGGTTCCGATATTGTCGTAATCACTGCCGGCATTCCCCGCAAGGCGGATGAACCGAGGGTCCTCTTGCTGTCGCGCAATGCGGCGTTGATTGGCGATATTGTTCGGCAAGTCGTGCAACACAGTCCTCATTGCATTTTGTTTATGATCACTAATCCGCTCGATGTGATGACGCAATTGGCGTTAAAAGCATCCGGCCTGCCGCGCGAGCGGGTCATTGGCATGGGAACGGTGCTGGATACCAGTCGTTATCGTTCGTATATTGCCCGTGAATTTGCACTGGATGCCCGTGATGTCGATGCTTACGTCATCGGCGAGCATGGCGAAACGATGGTTCCGGTCAAAACAGGCATTCATGTTCGCGGCATTCCGTTGGAACAATGGCCAGGCTATGATCCGTCGATTCTGGACCGATTGGTCGAGGAAGTAATTGCCGCATCCGGGCGAGTCATCGCACTCAAGGGGGGAACTGTTTTTGCACCGGCCGTGGCCGCCTGCGCAGTATTGGAAGCACTGGTTCATGATAGCCAGGCAGTATTGCCGGTTTGCACTTTTCAGGAACAACTTGGGGTTTGTGTAAGCCTGCCAACTGTTGTGGGACGCAGCGGGGCCGGAAAGGTCCTGGCTTTGCCAATTTCGCCGGCAGAAGAAAAGCTATTCGCTGCCTCGGTGGAAAATATTCATGCTTATGTCAAAGACTTAACCGAATATCTGTGATCATTAATTGACTAAATTGTGTGACAAATTAAAACCTGCGAGGTATAATTAAAATAGAAAGCAAGGAAAGGAGGTGAAAACCATGGTAACGGCTACTTTGTTGGATGTGAGTCAATACCTGAGTCCCGGCATGAGCGGGATCGTGCAGAAAACTGTCGAAAAGAAACATACCGGGTATGGCTATGGCGGCGGAGCAATGGAAGACTTGCTGGCAACGCCGGCTTATGTCGATTTGATGATTCGGGCTGCAATTCAAACGGTTGACCATAAGTTGCCCAAAGGCTATATCACGGTGGGGCGATCAATGGAGTTTACCCATGAAGCGCCGACGGGAACCGGAATGTCAGTAAGTATTCAGGCGACTGTGACGGAAGTGAAAGGAAATCGGTTGGTGTTTGAAATCATCGCCAGCGATGAACTTGGTGCGATTGGTAGTGGGCGACATGAACGGGTGGTGGTTAACCGGGATGATTGGACAAAAAAAGTTCAGGAGAGATTAAAACCAATTCAACGGATTGAGATTAAATAAATTAAAACCGCCGATAGGCCAAGGCCTGAATCGGCGGTTTTTTTGCATCATTACTTCATTGCCATGTCGGCAAGTTGATCGACAAAATCGATCAAAGCGTTTCGGCAAGCGGAATCAGGCAAGTCTTTCAGGCATTCTTTGGCCAAAATTCGATGACGTTCAATCTGGCCGGCAAAATGATAGTTTTTTAGCGGTGCATCGCCGTCCTGCCAGTCATCGACAAGCTGATATAAAAAGCCAAAACGGCGGCCAAATTCACGAAAAGCGGCGACTATTTCCGGTGCGGACCCGGCGCGCAAGGCGCCCACTTCACAACAGGCCGACATCAGTCTGGCAGTTTTGCTTTCAATAATTTTAAAATAAAGCTCCTCTGTCATTGCGGATAAACGCAACTGATAAATCTCACCCCGGCACATCTGTTTCGTGACATCGAGGATGGTCTGGAACGTAGGAACATCGTTGGATAACATCAGAAAAGCCTGCGCGTAAAGGATATCGCCGGCTAGGACCGCGACCGTATTGCCGAAACGTCCATTGATTGTAGCAACATTACGACGCGAATCGGCAGCATCGATCACATCATCATGAACCAAGCTGGCGCTGTGAACAAGTTCAAATGCGGCAGCTGCATTTACCAGAAAGGCGGGGGTAGCCTCCGATTCTGGATTGGCGGCTCCGGCAGCCAAAAAAAGTAAGGCGGGGCGAATCCTTTTGCCAGGATGATTCAGAAACTGCCCGAGTACTTCACCGACTTCGGGTTCGGCAAATTCCTGCATCATATTGGCGATTTCCAGTTCCGTCAGCGACAGTAGCGACTGAACCGGTGCATAGATGGATGACAGATTCATGCAGTAGTCTCCTTTAATTCTACATTACCGGCAGAAAAACGAAGATGGTGACAGTCCAGAGCGAATGCGAGATGATACACGGGACCAGATTTTTTTCCCGCTGATATAACCAACCCCAGAACAAACCAGCCGTCAAAGCGGCCATGGTGAGCATGAAGTTTCCTGACGCGACATGGACGGCGGCATAAATAAACGAACCCAATAGCCAGCCGCGCCGGGCGCCGAATTGCTCGACCAGGCGACGTTGGACAAAGCCCCGCCAAAAAATTTCTTCGCCGGGACTGGTGACGAATAATAGAACCAAGGTAATCGCGATAGCCTCACCCTGTGTACGGATATCATAGATTGAGGAGATCTGCGGGTGTGCAAACGGAAAAACCATTTGCGACAGGCTGTTGCCAAGCCAAAAGATGGCATACAGTGAAGCGGCGGCGGCAATGCCGGAGAAGATGGCGCGCCAGTTCCAGTCCTGCTTGCGCCAGGGGATACCACCGAAGCGCAGGGCCCAAAGTGTTAAAATAGTGACGGCGATACTCATGGATAACCAAAAGTTTAGTAATTTGAGCGAAAACGTCACAAACCAAAAAAAAGTGGCAAGCGCCAACGAAGCGATCAGAGCAGGCATCATTAAAACCCTTTCCCGGCCAAAAGCGGGTGCAGCGCAATCCCGGCGGCAAGTAAAATTCCGAATTGAAAATGGAAACCGGCGGCCATGCCTTCCAGTTTCAGTAAAGCTTCCTTTTTGCCGACGGCAGCCTCATTAATCGTCAGTAAGGCGTTGCGAAGCAATGGAAAAAGCAGTAACGGCAACAGGGCAGTGTAGGGCAACAGTTGAAATGCAATGAGCACAATGAGCGAAACATGGGCGGCAATAAACAGAAAGCGCTGCAGCCCAAGACCGGTGCGGGAGCCAAATTGGGTAACCGGCGTTGTGATGCCGGCAGCCTGGTCGTGAATGATATCTCTTACATCATTGCCATTCAAGATGGCGGCGACCAGAAAACCGACCGGCAGTGAAGCCCAAAAAGGCAGCCAGCCATATTGTGTTGTCTGAATGAACCAGGCAGGCCAAACCATCAGTGGTCCCATCAGAAAAAAAACTGCCAGGGATCCAGCTCCTTTATATTTGTAAGGAATCGGCCCGGATGTATAAGTATAGCCGCCAGCAATTCCGAGCAGACCAATGGCGAGGATTTCCCAACCGCGCAGCCATGCCAGCGTCACCCCGATCGCGGCAGCAAGAATAAAGGCAATAAAGCCGGCCCGTTGCATCGTTGCCGGCCGCATGGCGCCAGTGACAAGTTGAGGGCAGGTGTGCGCCGAAGCTACCGTGTCGACCCCGGAACAGTAATCACCGTAGGTGTTGATAAAATTGGTGCCGGCTTGCACAGAAATCGCGCCGAGAGCGGTCAGCAAGAATAATTCCGGCTGGAAAAAACCCTGATTCCAAGCCAAAGCGGTCCCCAAAGCCACAGGGACGAACGCTGCCGTGAATGACCAGGGGCGCATTGCTATAAACCAAGCTTTCAGCATAAATCATCCTTTCTATTCTAACATATTATTCGCCGGATTCTTTTAGAATCCTTGTGCCGGAGACAGTGAAACGGTGATTTTTTGGCAGGACATCGGCAAACTGACAGCGAAACTTTCCCTATGGCTTATTTTACAATTGCTGAAGACCGTTGCCTCAATTACAACTATAAAAAAGCAAATTGCCGCCGTTGCCGGGATATCTGCCCGCGACAATGTTGGGACGATAACGGCAATTCTATTCCAGAGCGGTGTGATGCCTGCGGTCTCTGTCAGGCAGTTTGTCCGGTCGATGCCATCGGGGTTGAGGGGCAGCCGGCGGCCGCCTGGACGGAAATGCTGGAATCCTCTGCTGCGGTGCTGCAGCTTTCTTGTCAGAAATACGGTGCCGGTCCCTGGAGCTGTCTGGGATTCCTAAATGCCCGCGACCTGGTGGCATTGGCCTGGGCTCGGGAAAAACAAACGCCGGAGGATGTTTTTTTGCACACCCGGCATTGTGCAGGATGCCGGGAACCTGTGGCTGGTTTTTTGACGCAGGAAGTCGCCAAGGCCAGGCAGTTTCTTGCGTTTTGGCCTGGCGGCACAATTCGTGAAGATGGAGCTGCGCCGCAATCCTACCGGGAAAGTAAACGAATGGACCGTCGCGGTTTTTTTGGCGCACTGTTTTCAACCGGCGTGGAAACCGCGCAAAATGTGCTTTGGCCGGAAAAAGGCGCACAGCCTCTGGAAAAAGCAAAGTGGCGGTCACGGACGTTACGGGATCGGCAAGAGATTGGAGTATTGCCGGAACAGACAGTATTTCCGGTTTTAAGCGTGGCGGATTCCTGCATCACCTGCGGTCTGTGTGCAAAAATCTGTCCGGTTGAGGCGATTACAACGCAGGAAACCGCTGAATCGCTCTCCTTATTGCACAACCCGCTGCTGTGCACTGGTTGCGGCTTATGTGTGGAACACTGCCCGGAAAATTCAATCGCCATGAAGTTAAGCGGGCCAGTGGGGACGCAGAAGTTGATTGAAAAAGCATTTCCCCGCTGCAACGAATGCGGCGAGATATTTAAACCGGCCGGGCGCCAGCTGACTTGTTTTGAGTGCCTGTTAAAAGGCCGGCACAGCGTTTTTGGCCCTGATGCTGACATAAATCCTGATGTGTGACATGGTGAATTTTGAAGGGAGTCAGGCAATGAAGCAATGGCATCTGATATCGCTGGCAGCCGCCAGAAACTTGGCGATAGAAACTTTGGCAGCATTGCCTCGTCAATTTGAGGAGGTAGGACTGCAGAATGCTTTGGACAGAATTGTTGCCCATGATGTAATTAATCATGAAGATAATCCAGCTTTTGATCGTTCCACCGTCGATGGGTATGCTGTTCGTTGCGAAGACTTGCTGACGGCCACCGTTACGAGTCCGGTCTTGCTTCAGCTGGTGGGCGAAGTCCGCATGGGCAGGGAAATTGTGGCGCAAATCGGCCCTGGTCAGGCAATCCGCATTCCGACCGGCGGCATGCTGCCGGTTGGCGCAGATGCAGTCCTGATGCAGGAATATACGTTCCGGCAAGATGAGCATAGTATTCAGGCGATGCGGCCGGTGCAGCGATGCGAAAATATAATTGCCCGCGGCGATGATGTGGCTGCAGGCGCAATTGTCCTTTCGGCTGGCCGGCGAATCGGCGCGCCGGAGCTTGGGGTGCTGGCTTCCTGTGGCTTTGCCCGGGTGCAGGTGGTGAAAAAACCAGTGGCTACGATTGTAACAACCGGCGATGAAATTGTGCCGCCGGAAGTGGCGCCGCAGCCGGGCCAGATTCGCGATGTCAACTCGTTTACCCTGGCAGCGCTGTCTGAAACAGCTGGTTGTGAAGTGATTCATGCACCACGGGTACCGGATAGCTTGGCGGGGTTGTCTGCTGTATTGCAGGCGGCGTTGCAAAACTCTGACCTGATTTTGATTTCGGGCGGTAGTTCGGTGGGAGACCGCGATTTTACCACAGTAGCCGTACAGAGTTTGCTGGGAGTAAAAACGTTATTTCATGGGGTTGCGCTGAAACCCGGTAAGCCGACACTCATGGCCATGTTGGGCAATACAGCCATTTTTGGGATTCCCGGCCATACTGTGGCGGCGATGACTGTATTTCATGAAATTATCGAACCGGCACTGGCCGCCCGGATGGGAATGCCCTGCAGCGACAGTCGCTTTGTTATTTCAGCCCGATTGGGCGCCCGCCTGCGTTCAGATGCCGAACGTGATGAGATTGTCCGTGTACGGCTCGAGCAGACCGGCGACGGGGTTGTTGCCTGGCCGCTGCCGGCCAAGTCGGGCTTGATTACTGTCATGACCCGGGCGCAGGGGATGATTTATATCCCCGCTGGTCAACCCGAACGACAGATTGGCGAAATGGTGGATGTTCAAGTATTGGTAGGCCAGGTTTGCGGAAATTGGCGGGGGGTGTCGCAATGACGAGCTTTACAACAGATCCCGGCAGATTGCAGGCGCTGGCGCATTGGCGGTCAGTGATTGCCCGCGCTGGTTGGTTTGATACCTGTCCAATTGTCGAAATCGATGTTGTTGCAGCTGTTGGACGAGTTACCGCGGAAGACGTTTTTGCCGCCCGATCTGTACCGCACTACGATGGCGCTGCAATGGATGGATTCGCCGTGCGGGCTGTCGATACTCTTTTAGCGACGCCGCTTACGCCAGTAACATTAAAGGTTTTGCCGCCAGGTTCGCTACTGCAGCCGGCAACGGCAGTGGTGGTGGATACGGGCGATGCTTTGCCGGCTGGCGCAGACAGTGTGATTATGAAGGAACATGTTGCGCAAAAAGGGCAGGAGTTTGAAATTTCCGCCGTTGTGGTTTGCGGGCAGCACGTGCGTCGGATTGGCGAAGATATGATGCGGGGCGAAAAAGTGATTCCGGCCGGGCGCATTATCGGGCCGGTCGAAGTTGCCGCCTGCCTGGCGGTAGGGGCAGACCGCATCAAAGTTATGGCGCAACCGCGGGTATGTGTGATTCCGACAGGCACAGAAATCATCGATTCGCCGGATGAATTGCCGCCGGGCGCAATTCGCGATATTAATTCCTACATGTTGTCGGCCTTGTTTAGCAATTGGGGTGCTCAGGTCCGGCGGCATGCCGTTTTATCCGACGATCAGGCAAAATTGCAGCAGGCTGTTGCCGCTGCGGTCGCCGAGAATGATTTGGTTGTGATTAATGCCGGAACCTCTGGCGGAACGGAAGATTTTACCGCTACCGTATTGGCAGGCCTGGGGCAAGTGTGCTGTCATGGCGTGGCGATCAGGCCGGGTCGACCGGTCATTCTGGCGGTAGTTGAAGGCAAACCGGTTGTTGGATTGCCGGGCTATCCGGTATCCTGCTTGTTGACGGCTGAATTATTTACGCAGGAACTATTATATGAGTATCAAAAGAAAATATTGCCCAAACGGCAGACGGTCAAAGCCCGTTTAGCACAGCAGGTTGTGTCACGTCTGGGTGTGGAAGAATTTTTGCGGGTCATTCTGACTGCGGGGGAAACAAACCCGGTGGCGGTTCCGTTGGCCCGCGGCGCCAGTCTGATTTCGACATTGACACAGGCGCAGGGATTGTTGCGAATCGATCCGGAGACTGATAAACTTAACGCTGGTGAAATGGTTAGCATTGAATTGTTTTGAGAGGAATCGTTATCATTGCTGAGTTATGAAAAAATTGTCTTGCTGATTGTTGTTTCAACTTCTTTTGTAACCCCGTTCATGGGTAGCTCGCTGAACATTGCCATTCCGACGATTGGCCGTGAATTTGAATCCGGTGCTACTCTGCTTAGCTGGATTGCAACCAGCTATATTCTGGCTACAGCCAGCTGTTTGCTGCCAGCCGGCCGGTTTGCCGATCTGCACGGGCGCTGCCGCATTTATACGGCGGGGATTTTTATTTTTTCTGTGGCTACGCTGCTGTGCGGGCTGGTGAGTTCGATTGATTGGCTGATTTTTATGCGGGTTGTGCAAGGCATTGGCGCATCGCTGATCTTTAGCACCGGCATAGCAATTCTGGCGGCTGTATATCCGGCAGAGCGAAGAGGCAGGGCTTTGGGCTACGCAACAGCCTCGACGTATATCGGACTTTCCGCCGGACCGGTTCTTGGCGGATTAATCAGCTTTCACCTGGGCTGGCGGCTGATTTTTTTTATTTCTGCCGGGCTTGCCTTGCTGATCTTTTTTGCCGCACTGCGATTTCTGAAGAAAGAAGAAGGTCATGCGGCTGGTGAACAGTTTGATCTGATTGGCTGCGTTTTGTATATGAGCGGACTGATTTTTTCGTTATACGGGTTCGCTTTTTTGCTGGACGGATTGCAACCGGCAGGGTTGTTCGCGTTCGGCTTATTCCTGTTGTTCGCTTTTGCCCGGGTTGAACTGAAGCGGACCCATCCCTTGCTGGATGTGCGTCTGTTCAGTGGTAATCTGACGTTCGCTTTTTCCAATCTGGCGGCGATGATCAATTACAGTGCCACGTTTGCGGTCGGTTTTTTGGCTTCACTGCATCTGCAGGTGGTCATGGGGCTAGACGCCAGGATATCCGGATGGATAATGTTGTCTCAACCACTGTTGATGGCTTTATTTTCGCCTTTTGCCGGTCGTTTGTCAGATAAGATCGAGCCACGGATCGTGGCTTCGGTCGGCATGTTTTTGACGACAATCGGACTGTTCCTGTATGCCTTTGTTACCGAGCAGACCGGATTGATCGTTGTAATGGCCGATTTAGCCTTAATCGGACTGGGGTTTGCCTTCTTTTCCTCGCCCAACAACAATGCGATCATGGGGGCAGTGAGTAAGGAAAAATATGGCGTGGCTGCCTCCTCGCTTGCCACGATGCGCATGTCCGGTCAGGCCGTCAGCATGTCGATTGTGGCGTTGGTTATGGCGGCGTCAGGCGGTCGTGCAGCCATTGGCAGCAATTCTGCGGCAATGGTCCTGAGCAGCATTCGCACATCACTGATTATTTTTACAGTATTATCGGCAATTGGGATCTATTTTTCGTTGAAACGGGGCCGGGTGCACTAGAGAGGTATGTCCGGAGAATCAGGAAAGGAGATCATCGTTTCATGCTGCTTGATTTGTTGGGTGACGCAGCCCTGATTGCAAGTTCTGCGTATTTATTCGGCCGCAACCGTTTTATCACGGAGTGTGTGCACGATCCGCTGCGACCGCGACACTTTGCGACGCTTGTCGTCATTTTTTCGGCGCTTTCCATCATCGGGACATATCATGGGATTCCGGTCGAAGATGCACTGGCCAATACCCGTTTGGTAGGTACTTTGATCGGCGGCATCATGGGCGGTCCGGTTGTTGGCGGCACAGTAGGCGCGATCAGCGGATTGCACCGATATCTGTTGGGAGGCTTTACTGCGGAAGTATGCGGGATTGCTGCGCTGATTGGCGGATTAATGGCCGGGCTGGCCAGGCAAAAATTGGGTCTCAATCGCTTAGACTGGAAGATTGGCGCGATGCTGGCCTTGGCCGGGGAGTTTGTCCAAAAATCGCTGGTCATCGCATTTGCCAAACCGTTTGAAGCGGCTGTTTCACTGGAAAGAGCCATTGCAATTCCGACGACAATCGTTACCGTTTTGGGGACGGTGATTTTCATCATCATCATCAAAGATATCCAGACTTCACGTGAAGCACATGGTGCGGACGCTGCCGAATTGTCGCTGGAGATCGCCAGCCGGACGCTGCCTCATCTGCGGCAAGGCTTGACCGCGCAGTCTGCTGCGATTACAGCCCAGACAATTTATGATTTGACGAAAGTCGATTCGGTCTCAATCACTGATGCCCACAATGTGCTGGCTTTTGTCGGCGCCGGTGACGATCATCACCGGGTCGGTGAGCCGTTGATGACGCACTCGACACGCCGGGCGATCGAGGAGAAAAAAGCTGTCGTGTTCTATACACCGGAAGACCGGGGTTGTCCGGTGCCGGATTGCCCTTTGAAATCGGGTGTAGCGGCGCCGTTGTTCTTTCAGGGAGGCGAGATTGCCGGGACAATTAAGCTATGCCGCACTGAAGTGAATGGGGTAACCGAGGTCGATATTCGCCTGGCCGATGGATTGGCGCATCTTTTGTCAGTACAGATACAGTTGGCGGAAGGCGATAATCAGAAAAAAATGCGGGAAAAAGCAGAACTGAAAGCATTGCAGGCGCAAATCAACCCGCATTTCTTATATAACACCTTAAATACGATCATGTCGTTCTGTCGTACCAGCCCGGAAACCGCCCGTACACTGCTGGCCCATCTGGCAACGTTGATGCAACGTTGTTTTGACAACCACACCGAATTTATTTCGCTGAAAAATGAAATGGATGGAGTTCTCGCATATCTGGAAATTGCCAAAGTTCGTTTCGGGTCGAGACTCACAGTGGATATTGACGTTGATCAGAATTTGTCTGAGGCCAAAATTCCACCCTTGACCCTGCAACCGCTGGTGGAAAATGCACTGGAACATGGTTTGTTTCCCAAGGTCAGTGATTGTCGCCTGCAGATCAGTGGTAAATTGGTTGAATCCGAAATTCATTTGTGTATTGAAGACAATGGAGTCGGTATCGCCGAAAAAAAACTGAATGGATTACTGGTGGAGTCGGAACGCATTGGCTTGAAGAATGTATCGCAACGCCTGACCAGTCTGTATGGAGAAAAATATGGATTATCCCTGTCCAGCAAACTTAATATCGGCACGCAGGCTATGATTCGGATTCCTTTTGAAAGCTGGGTGAGCGCATGAAAATCCGAACTGTGATTGTGGATGATGAGGCTCCCATTTGCGATGAGATCGAATATCTGCTGGGATCGTTCGTCGATATTGAGATTGCCGGCAAGTTCAATAATGCCTTTGATGCTATCGCCTATATCGCCGAATATAAGCCGCGGCTGGTTTTTTTGGATATTCAGATGCCTGGGGTATCTGGCCTTGAAATGGCGCGAAAACTAAAAAACGTAAAAAATCCACCACTGATTGTTGTGGTAACAGCTCATCCAGAGTATGCGCTCGAGTGTTTTGATACACCGGCGGTCGGTTATATTACCAAACCGGTTACAGCAGAAAAAATCGCCGGCGTGATGGAAAAGATCTTTTCTTTGCGGCAGAATCAAGCGACAGAAGTGAAAGTCGACGTGAATAAAATTTGTGTGCAGGAACAAGGCAAGCTGTTTCCGCTGGCAATCGAAGACATCGTCCTGGCCGGCGTAAAAGACAAAGATGTATTTGTCCGGACCCAGACGAAGGAGTATGTAACCGCGTTTAATTTTCAGGATATCATTGCGTTGTTGGTGGAGCGTTCGCCTTTGCGGGGCAAGTTCGTGCAGGTGCACCGCCAATATGTGATTAATATCGATCACGTTAGTGAGATAATTCCTTGGTTTCACGGCACGTACTATTTGCAAATGGATGACATAAAAAAGCAACAGGTGCCGGTCAGCCGTAATCGAATTCGTCTGATTAAGGAGATTATGGGACTGAAGTAGATAATGAAGAAAAGTCCTTTTTAATAAAGATAAATAATAGTGGTCAATAACATTAATGTATTTAAATATAAAAAATATAACATGTATAATATAAAATAATTAATTAGATGAACTATTATAACCATAAAATAAAAAGAAGGTGGCAGAATTGATTAATTCTGCCACCTTCTTCACGGTTAGTGCGATATTCCTTATCGATTTCAGGCTTGGTTATCAGCCAACCGGAAACCAATATCAATGGCCTGGGTGTTCTTGGCCTCGGTGCC
>CAYLSL010000055.1:0-12002 GCA_964386615.1 uncultured Veillonellaceae bacterium | reverse complement strand
AACAACAGGATAAGCCCGGCAAGGATGGAAAACTCATTCTTTCCCGCCTTAAAATTATTTTGTTGTAATTATTTTATTTCGCCAAGGTTGACAGGGTTCCTGCAAAATTCAGAAAAATTAACTAACAATTATTGCAAGGTAGGAACATACGTCTTGAAAATGTAATTCCAGACGAATTCATTGATCGAATCGGGCGGGACTCGTTGATATTCGCAGGCAAGGGTGTTGCGCATCCGCGAACCGTCGGCGTATACATACCATATTTCTTTCACGCAATACTGTTTGTTATTGCGATATTGTGTATAGAACAAAGTTTCCGGCACTTCCCTGGTATTGATGATCCGTGGCGGCGAATAACTCCATTTCTCCCAGATTTCAAATTTATCCAACGAGGTGAAAATCGCCGGAACCTCCCGTAGGGAGTCTTTGTCGATAAACCCGACGATGGTCCCGCCATCTCTGGCCTGTCCGATTTTTGTCCAGTTCGCGGCTTCGCTGTTGCCATGCAGCAAAGTAAACAGGATGAAGAAAAAGCCGATTTTTTTCAGCCAGGTCATTTTATATTCCTCCCTGTGCAGAGACGCTTTTGCGGTGTTATTTAGTCAACCGGTTTGACTCTGCCCATGATCGCCAAGATCTGCCATACCGCACATTCGACGGTCCCGGTGTTTTTTACGACATAATCGGCAATGCGCCAGTTATCGTATTCCCCGTTGGCCTCGGCAAGATCAATCCGGGCTTTAACGTCTTCCAGTTTGTCGCCCTGCATCATGAAACGGCTGAAAATCGTTTCCTTGTCGACCAGGATGAAAATCGATTCCAAGCGATCACCGAGGAGCTTTTTCAACTGCTCCAGGCCGTTACGGTCGATATCCACAGTGCAGGCAGGATATTGATTCATCTTTTGCGTGACTTCTTCTTTGGTCAGCCCAAACTGGTGACCACCATGGTGAATCCGTTCGAATGGCCTTGCTTTGGCAAATCCGTCGTTATCAACAAAATAATAGTCGATACCTTCTTGTTCACCGGATTTTGGCGGGCGGGTAGTATGACTGACCAACTTGGGAACTCCCATGCGGATGAGTTCCTTAACCAAAGCGGATTTGCCGGAACCGGCCGGACCAATCAATGCATATACCTTATTAATGGTATTCCCCTCCTTTACTTATTTGCGCAGGGGTTTTCTGCTTTGTCTGGAATTAGAAAAGCTGTCATTGATATACGGTAATCTTCGCTTTCGGTAGGGAATTATTCCTGCCTGTGTTGCAGAATCTGGCAAATAAAGTACAATGATTATGATTCAAGATGAAATGGGTGAGCGTTTACTGATGAATAAATTTTCCGTTCATGAGCCGGATTGCCTGCAAATCGCCGGTGAGTCAGACCAGGAACCTTGCTATGGCTGCAACCAGGAATGGTATGAGACGGAATGGCAGCGGCGCGCCGGTTGCGGTCCAACTGTAGCCGCAACATTGTTCTATTACCTGTTTCGGCCGGATAACCGCTGCTACAGCAAACAGGAATGGCTGGAGCGGATGGAAGAGGTCTGGAATTATGTGACGCCGACGGAGCGGGGAATGCCGACTACACAGCGGTTTTATCGGTCGGTGCTGGATTATGCGGCAACAAAACAACAGTCGATAGATTATTTTTGCTGCGATGTGCCGGAAGAACGTGCTGATCGTCCGGGTTTGGCAGATTTATTGCAGTTTTTGACCGAAGGGTTGCAAGGCGATGCGGCGATTGCCTTTCTTAATTTGTGCAATGGCGAGGAACAGAATCTGCATCGCTGGCATTGGGTGACGATTATTGCGGTCGAGCATGCGGCGGATGGATCGCAGGCGCTGCTCAAAATTCTTGATGAAGGCAAGATCAAGACGGTAGATCTTGCCTTATGGCTGGAAACAACAACGCTGGGCGGCGGATTTGTCTATTTTCAATCGCAGAAATAGGACAAGGTTTTCGACGAAATAAAGAAAGGGGCTTGACGCGAGTGTTTGATTCGCGCCAAGTCCCTGTTTTGATTCGGTTAATGGCATTGTGAATGACGTTCGGCGGCTACGGCCAACATCAGCTTGATTCGGTTCAGTTGATTGACTTCGCTGGCGCCTGGATCAAAGTCGATCGGCACGATATTGGCCGCGGGGTAGACCCGCCGCAGTTCACCGAGCACGCCCTTGCCGGTGATATGGTTGGGCAGGCAGGCGAAAGGCTGCATGCAGATGATGTTGGGGACACCGGATTCTATCAACTCGACCATTTCGGCGGTCAGTAACCAGCCTTCGCCGGCGACATTGCCGAGAGATACATGACGTTCAGCCAGTTTGGCCAATTGTTCGATGGCCAGCGGCGGTGAAAAGTGACGACTGTCGGCTAGCGCTTTGCGAATCGGTCTGCGGTAATATTCCACGAGTTTGACAAACAATGAGCCTTTCCATTTGCCCAGCAGAGTGCCGGCCAAAAAATCGTATTCCACCTTACCGTCATAAGCACAATAGAGGAAAAAATCCATCAGGTCGGGGACGACAACTTCTGCGCCTTCGGCTTCCAGCAGTTCAACCAAATTGTTATTGGCGACCGGATGGTATTTCACCAGGATTTCCCCGACCAACCCGACACGGGGTTTTGCGGCCCCGATTAGTTCCAGCATATCAAAATCGTGGATCATTGCCCGAACGTTTGCACTGAAATTATCGCTGCCACCCTGGGCCATATCGTGAGTGCATTTGGCAGACCAAAAATCGTAAAGTGCCAGGGCGGAACCCGGTTGCTTTTCATAGGGGCGGACCCGGTACAATAAACGCATCAGCAGGTCTCCATACAATGTACCGATAATCAGGTTGCGCAGCAGCGACCAACCGCCAGCCAGTTGCGTGGGTTGCTGTTGACCAAAAACCAAAACCGGTATTCTGGGAAAACCAGCATCCTGTAAGGCCTTGCGGGCCAAGGCAGCGTAATTGCTGGCGCGGCAACAGCCGCCAGTCTGTGACAACAAAACGGACACCCGATCCAGAGGATATAATCCCGATTGCAGCGCCTGCAGAATTTGGCCGATAGCCAGAATGGCAGGATAGCAAGCGTCATTATTGACGTACTTCAATCCTTTGTCGATCGCTTTTTTGTCGGGCATCGGAGCCACAACCAACTGGAAGCCGATTTGGGCAAAAGCAGCTGACAAAAATTGAAAATGGATCGGTGACAGCTGGGGAGCAAGTAAGATGCGCTCAGGTTCGGCAACGGGACTGGCAACAGGGGCAAAAACATTGCGGGAGGTCCCGCTTTCAGGTGTTATTGTTTGTGGTCCTCGCTCATTCTGCGTGGCGATCAGCGAACGAAGCCTGATTTTGGCGGCGCCAAGGTTACTGATTTCATCTAGTTTGATGGCCGTGTATATTTTTTGCCTTGATTCAAGAATCTCCCTGACCTGATCTAGGGTTATCGCATCAAGGCCACAACCGAACGAGTTGATCTGGATGAATTCGAGATTCGGCTGGCTGAGGCAATAGTAGGCGGCGGCGTAGAGCCTTGAATGATAGGTCCACTGGTTGACAACACGTAGTGGATGCTCAATTTTGCCGAGATGGCAGACAGCGTCCTCCGACAAGACGACGAGCCCCAGTGATTGCACTAATTCCGGCAACCCATGATGAATTTCAGGGTCAATGTGGTACGGACGGCCAGCCAGGATAACCCCCTTGCTGTTTGTCCGTTTCATGTAATAGAGGGCGGCTTGTCCGGCGTGACGAATGTCTTCCTTGTAACGTTCAAGTTCTGCGTATGCCGCATCGATAGCCAGGATGAGTTCCTGTCTGGGTATCTTTTCATTAACGAGTTCCTGGACGAGTCGTTTGATCAGTGCGGTGCGCTGTGGCAACGGCAGAAACGGATGATAAAACTGGATTGCGGGGTCGCGAAGCGCCGACAGGTTGGCTTTGACGGCTTCCGGATACGAAGCCACAATCGGGCAGTTGTAGCAATTTTCGGCTTGCGGTTGTTCCTGTGTATTGTACGGAACACATGGGTAAAAAATTTTTTTCACGCCGCGGGTCACTAAATCCTGAATGTGTCCGTGAGTCAGTTTGGCCGGATAGCAAAGCGAGTCAGATGCAATGGAGTCCATTCCCTGCTCATATAAATGCCGTGATGACGGTGCGGACAGGATAACCCGGTAGCCGAGGCGGCTAAAGAACGTGAACCAGAAGGGATAATCCTCGTACATGTTAAGTACCCTCGGCAGCCCGATGGTTCCCCGCCAGGCCGCAGTCGCCGCAAGCGGTTCATATTGGAACAATCGGTGATACTTATAGGCGTAAAGATTTGGGATTGTTTCGGCAGGCTTGTTTTTGCCGATGCCGCGTTCACAGCGGTTGCCGACATGATACTCTTTACCATTGGAAAAGTGCTGCCGGGTAATCAGACATTGATTTCCACACAGTTTACAGTGGTGGCTGCTGCTGCAGGAACTGAATTCATCCAGCGCCGCCAGCGAAAGCAAACTGGTTTTTGTGCATGTCCCTGCAGATGATCGTTCCAGGGCAATCAGCGCGGCGCCATATGCACCCATCAACCCGGCAATGTCGGGCCGGATCACTTCACGTTCCAGGATTTGTTCAGTTGCCCGTAGTACGGCGTCATTATAAAAGGTACCGCCCTGAACCACAACTGTATCACCGAGATCTGCCGCGTTTTTCAGTCGGATTACCTTGAACAAGGCGTTTTTTACAATCGAAAGTGATATTCCGGCTGAAATATCACTGACTGAGGCGCCATCCTTTTGCGCCTGCTTGACTTTGGAGTTCATAAACACCGTACAGCGGGTACCCAAATCAACCGGTTGCCTGGATTTTAGACCCAGGTTGGCGAACTCATCAATTGGCATGTCGAGGGCATGCGCAAAGGTCTCGATGAAGGAGCCGCAACCGGACGAACAGGCTTCATTAAGCACAATGGAATCAATGACCCCATTGTGTACGCAAAAACTCTTCATATCCTGACCGCCGATATCCAAAACGGCAGTCACTGTAGGCGCAAACTTGCGGGCAGCCTTGAGATGCGCTATGGTTTCCACTTCGCCGATATCTACGCCCAGAGCCGCTTTTATATAATGTTCCCCGTAGCCGGTAACTGCCGAGCCGGCAATTCGCGCTTGGGCCGGAAGCTGCCGGTATAGTTGTTTTAATGCTGCAATAGCGGTTTCGAGCGGTTTTCCCAGATTGCTGCCGTAGCTGGAATATAGCAGGCGGCCCTGTTCATCAATCAACACCAGCTTCATGGTTGTAGAACCGGCGTCGATACCCAGGAACGTGTCACCACAGCAATCGGTCAGGTCAGCGCGGATAACCCGGTTGGTCTGATGTCGCCGGATAAAATCGTGATACTCTTCTGGATTTTGGAACAGCGGCGGCAGTACGCTTTCCCGTGAAACGGGAGAAGTTGTCGCCAGTGGTACGGCTTTTTTGCGCAATAATTCATAAGGAACAGGATCAGGATGCGGCGCCATGGCAGCGCCAAGCGCGACAAAATAGGCAGCCGAATCGGGAGTCAGCACCTGATGGGGGGCCAGTCCCAGCGTTTCGACAAAGCGGCGGCGCAATTCGGACAAGAAGTGCAACGGGCCTCCCAAAAGTGCGACATTGCCGCTGATCGTCCGTCCCTGGGCCAAGCTGCCAATCGTCTGATTGACAACGGCCTGCAGGATGGAGGCGGCGATGTCTTCTTTGGCAGCACCATCGTTCATCAGAGCCTGTACATCGGTTTTGGCAAAAACGCCGCAACGGGATGCGATCGGATGGATGGTCTGAAATTTCTTGGCTAATTCATTTAGTCCCAAGGGGTCTGTGCTCAACAGGCCCGCCATATGATCGATGAAGGCGCCGGTGCCGCCGGCGCAGACACCATTCATCCGCTGTTCAACAGTGCCGCTGAAGTAGGTGATTTTGGCATCTTCCCCCCCGAGTTCGATCGCGGTATCGGCATACGGGAGGATGTTTTTTATCGCAGTTGAGGCGGCAATAACTTCCTGGACAAATGGTAATCCCAATGACTGCGAAATGCCGATTCCGGCCGATCCGGTAACCATGACCGACATCAGCTTTTGTTTTAATACGAGTTGTGCTTTGCCGACCACACTTTGCAATGCCACTGCGATATCGGAAAAATGACGTGCATATTGCTGGAAAACAATTCTGCTGTGTTCGTCAAGCACAACCATTTTGATCGTAGTGGACCCAATGTCGATTCCTACCCGCAGACTGCCAGGCATTTTGTTTCACTCCTGAACTCAAGTTGTGCGATGGGGATAACAAATAGGTGAATTTACCATATACTACAGCATTCAGGCAGAAGGCGCAGTTTTTTAAAGTATTTAAAGAATTAGGTAAGCGCAAAAGCAGTGATGATTTACGAATATACGCGTAAGTCATCACTGCTTTTGTTAAGTTGATAATGCGTGAAAAGTATTGATTCAGCTACTTCAGGCCAGTTGCCTTTTGGCCATGGAAGCGAAGATCCCGTCATGCTTCATTAATTGTTCAAAAGTACCGCTTTCTGCTATTTTTCCTTTATCCAGTACATAAATATAATCCGCGTTGCAAATGGTGCTGAGCCTGTGGGCGACAATGATCCGAGTTGCTTTCAGTTTTTCCAGGCTTTCAGTTACGATGGCCTGAGTCCGGTTGTCAAGAGCACTGGTGGCTTCATCAAACACAATGATTCGCGGCCGGTTGACGATGGAACGGGCGATCAGGACCCGTTGCCTTTGTCCGCCGGAGATGTTGGAAGCGCCTTCGCTGATCATCGTGTGCATTCCCATCGGCATTGCCCGGATATCATCGGCCAGGCCGACCATTTCCGCCGCAACCCAGGCATCATCAATCGAGAGCGGCAGTGAACCGATAATATTGCCATAGATGTCGCCTGCCATCAGTTGTCCATGCTGCAAAACCACACCCATTTGGGACCGGACCGACTTAACGCTGATTTCGGCAAGGTCCTGCCCGTCATAATATACGGCGCCGGTTTCCGGCTGTTCAAAACCGAGCAGCAAGCGCAGCAAAGTCGATTTGCCGCTGCCGGAACTGCCGACGATGGCGACGAATTGGCCGGGCTTGATCGTCATCGATATATTTTCCAGCACCAGCGGTTTTTCCGGCGCGTACCGGAACGACAAATTATTGACTTCGACCCGGCCGGTCAATTCGCCGGCTTCGATTTTTTCTTCACTGACTTCCGGCGCTGTTTCCAGAATCGGCTTCAGCCGTTCCAGCGTCGGGACCAGGTCCATCAACTGGGAGAATACCGGGATCATGCCGATGACGGCGGCATTAAAACCACTCATCGCAGAGTTGAAGCTCAAAAAGTCGGCCTGTGAAATGAACTGGCTCTTTTCTTTATCGCCGGCTTCCAGCCAATACATTGTCAGGTAAAAGATCAACATGGATAACAGAACCGGTTGCAGGCTGTTGACAACTTCCAGCCAGTTACTGTTCCAACGGACGGCGCGGTTCCATTTCCATTCGGCGCCAAAATCTTTGGCCCACAGGTAAAATGCCTGTGGCTCAGCGCCCTGCATCCGGAATTTGGCCAGACCATTCAAAAGCTGCAATACCTGGCCGGCAACTTTGCCGGCGGCTTCCATCATTTGCCGTTTGTTGGCGATCATTTTCCAGACCAAAAAACAGACGACGGAAACATAGAGCAGCAGCAGCAGTACGGAAATCAGTCCTAGTTTCCAGCTGTAATACAGCATCATGGCCAGGCTGAAAACAGAAAGGATTCCGTTGAAAATGGTGGAAACGGTAGAGTTTGACAGGACCATCGATACTGTATTGATGCTGTTCAACCGCAGTGCCAGGTCACCTGCTTCATATTTTCGGAAGAAAGCGGAGGGGAGCGACAGCATCCGCAGCCAGAGCGCAGCTTCGGCTGCCAGGCGGGTACGTCCTTTGAGCCGCATGACTGCAATGCCGCGTGTCAGGGAGACGCCGGTCGAGGCCAGTGCCGCCACCATCATGACCTGAATGACCATTACATGACCATGCCGGTCGGCAATCGGAATCAGATCGCTAAAAATCGTATTGGTGACAAACGGTGTGAGCATGGGAATCATCCCGGCAATCAGACTGGTCAGCACGATGGATACATAGTCCTGCGGCCAGCACTTTTTCAGTGAAAACTTGATCCACTCGCTTAAGGTTACCGACTTGGCGAGCAGTGAAGCGTAAAAAGTATACGCCTGCGGCTGGATTGCCGACAGATCGGACGGGGTGAGCGTGCGACCGACCGCTTCGCCGGGCAGGTACAACTGATAAGATCTGGGCGAGACCGGCAACAGGGCGGCGGGCTGCCGTTCGGGTCCATAGTAAGCCAACAGCGGTCCATTATCCTGCTCGTGCCAGCCTTGCTGCAGCTGCACTTTTCGCATCTGAAGGCCAGCAAGGTGGGCAATCTGGTTGATCAGCTGCAATTCACCGAGTTCGTTTCCCTTGTCTTTCGGCAAACGAACCGTTTCTTCCGCCAGGCCCAGATAACCGGCAATACGGCGCAACGTGAGTAAGATTGGCGGAACAGATGAATCAGCGGTAGCAAAAATACTGACATCCGTAATGTCATGGCGCAGCAGATGAGTTGCCGCATTATGCAACAATTTTTCCCGCTGGCCGCGCCGGTCAACCAATCGTTGACGGTCGCGGCGGACCTGATCGGCAAAGAACTGGGCAATAATTTCTGAGAAGAGTTGATGGCAGTCGTCGAGTGGTTTCCAGAAGGTATCCGTATCTACCGCATCGGTAGGCGGGAACATCTGGTCGGTGGTCAAACCGCTAATTTCAGCGGCCGTAGCTGCTCTTACCCAAGCTAACTGGGTGATCGGAAAGACCATATCCGGCGGTGCGCAGTAATCCGGCAGGCGACCGTAGCGCAGTTCGCCGCTCTGGCGCCTAGCCCAGATCACTTCCTTGCCGGTTCGGACCGATTGACCGGCAGCGAGCGACAGCGTTTGTCCAGCCGCCAACAGGGAGAAAATCCGCGGCGGCGCTACAACGTCCGGGCTGGATAGCAGAACATCGAGCCATTCTTCGATCATAAACCAGATGACTTCAAAAATGTGCCGTCCGCTGCGGCAGGCATTGCCAAGCAGACCTGCGCGTGACATGGTTTTAAGTTCGGCGCCGCCGGGGCTTTGCGCCATCAGACGGATGCCGGTGTCACCGTGGAACGGGATGCCAAATAAGGGTTGGCCTTCTTCTACCGTGAACAAATAGGTCTGCTGGAATCGGCGGCTACTGGCCGCAGAAACTGCATACACCTCAACGCGGCCTTGCCAGACCTGCCAGAAAGTATCCGAATGTTCCAGCCAGAACGGTTGGGCGGGCTCAAGTGGAATAAATTGCGGGGCAGCAGTTTTGGCGTCGCTGCTCATGCCTTTTCACCTTCTTCCCGTCCATGCGCCCGATGGTCAAGATCCGGGTCAAGCAACTGTTTGTAAGGACCGCCGGCCGCCATCATCTCTTCATGCGTTCCCCGCTGGACTACCTTGCCTTGCTGCAACACGATGATTTCATCGCAATCGCGGATCGTGCTGAGACGGTGGGCAATGACCAGGCAGGCGCAGCCGCGGCGTGAAATATTGTCGGTGACCAGACGTTCGGTCAGCGGGTCCAGGGCACTGGTTGCCTCATCCAGCACCAACAACGACGGGTTGGTGGCCAGGGCGCGGGCTATCTCCAACCGCTGCCGCTGGCCGCCGCTGAAATTGCGTCCGCCTTCCTCCACGGCGGCGTCATAGCTGCCCTGCAGGGCGGCTATATCATCGTGAATCGCTGCATCCCGGGCCGCACGCACAATATCAAACCGCGGCAAGGTAGGATCGAACAGCGAGATGTTTTCGGCAACGGTGCCGCTGAACAGGACAATATCCTGATCCACGCCGGCCAGCGAATGGACCAGGACTTCCCGCGGCAAATCACTGCGTTTTTTTCCATCATACAAAATTTCGCCTTCCCACGGCTGGTATAGTCCGGTAACCAGTTTGGCCACGGTCGACTTGCCGCTGCCGGAACCTCCTACCAGCGCCACCCGGCGACCGGGCTCAATATGCAGGCTGAATTTTTCGATCAACGGCGGTTCCAGACGGCTATAGCCAAAACTGATTTCCCGCAATTCCACTTGCCCGGTCAGTTTATCAAGGCCGGCTTCGCAAGGCGTATTGCCGCTGTCAATGCTGGAATCGCGCGGGTAACGCATGACATCATCCAGCCGATGCATTTGCGTTTCGGTGGTCTGCAGGGTTTCCACCAAGGACAGCAGCTTGTTGACCGGTTCCTGAAATTTTCCCATCAGACTCTGAAACGCCATGAAAATACCGACAGTCATCAGTCCGTCCATGATTTCAAAACCGCCGATCGCCATGATCATCGCCGTATTCAGACCGCCCAGCAGAACCGGCGCCAGCATAAACAGCTGTTGCGTAAGCTCCACGCGCTGCATGGCATCGAGGATTTTGCTCTGGTAACCGGCCCATTTTGTAAAGAAGTCCGCTTCGTTGCCATTGGCCTTCAGCGTTTCGATCGTCTGAATCCCGGCAATCGATACTCCGTAGACTTTACCGGCTTCCTGCTGGATTTTCATCTGTTGATCCTTCAGCCAGCGGAACATGCTCTGCAGGATCAATACGTTGATCAGGCTGAAAGTACAGCCGATCAGGGTCAATGCGGGATTGTACTGAAACAGCAACAGCAGATAAAACAGAGCGACGGCAACATCCAGCACCGCCGCCGCAGCCTGACCGGTGAGAACCTGAGCCACGGATTCGTTGAACTGGGCCCGTGAAGCCAATTCTCCCACATAACGCTGTTGAAAGAATTCCATCGGTAAATGAAACAAATGCCACATAAATTTACTGGAACCGCCGATTGTCATACTGCCTTGCCAGCGGGTCAGGCACCAGGCCCGCAGATAAGTGAGCGAAGCCTGCAGGATCGCAACGACGCCCATGGCAAGCATCAGGTTGAACAGCCACTCGTCATGTTGACGGCTGAGGATATCGTCAAAAAATACCTGCTGCATCACCGGCAGCGCCAGACCGGGAACGACAAGGCCCAATCCGGCGATGAGCACGAATCCCAGCGTAACTTTGTGATCGCGGAACCGCTGCAAAATTGCCTGCAGCGAACTGCGTGGCGCGCCGGCTTTGCGAAAATCGGGACCCGGCGACAACATCAGGGCGATTCCGGTATAGCAGCCTTCAAACTCTTCCCAGTCGACGGTGCGGTGTCCGGCGGCCGGATCATTCAGGTAGACAGTATCGCCTTTAAACCCTTCCAGCACCAAAAAATGGTTGAAGTTCCAGTGAATGATTGCCGGCAGGGGCTGCTCACGGATCTGTTCGGGACTATAGCGAAATCCGCTGCCGACCATGCCCAATCGGCGGGCAGCCCGCAATACATTAACGGCTTTGCTGCCGTCGCGGGAAACGCCGCATTCGATGCGCAAGGTTTCCAGCGGCAGAAACAAGCCGTAATAAGCCAGTATAGAGCCGAGTGCAGCGGCGCCGCACTCGGTTGCTTCCATCTGCAGGACGACAGGAGTTTTGACCCGTTGTTTCGGTTTGCCCATCATCAGTCGCTCCGCAGCCATTGGTTCAGGCGTTGGAAGGCTTTGACGACCGGCGCCTGCCGTTTTACGACAATGTTACCGGTACAGGCGGTTCCGGCGCTCAGCCGCTCCGGGGAGCCGGAAATCGATGACCAGAGATAACCGCTGACTGTATCGGGGTCCTTGATCAGGTCGATATGCACTTCCATCGCGGCGCCGCCGATGCGTTGCAAAATCCAGTTTGTCGTATCCTTGCTGCCGCTCCAGCGGGTCACTGCCTCTGCGGAGACCGGGTACTCGGAAACCCGGCTGACACGGCCGATCAGATAACCATGTTCATTGGTGTTGGTTGTGCCTGTCGACAGCTGGACCGTCATGCCGGGCTGAACCTTCTTGCCATCGAGCGCCGG
>CAYLSL010000054.1:0-12097 GCA_964386615.1 uncultured Veillonellaceae bacterium | reverse complement strand
TTTCCTCCCTGCTTCGCGTCATCGCCAAGCCATCGCTTTTTCTCCTGCTATGCATAAGCAATTTTTATGCCAAGGCCGCAGCAGCGCCAACATGGGCAACTGCCACCAGACAGTAATAAAAAATACAGCAAATCATTGCTGTATTTTTACGCAACAATACGCTGTATTTTGCATCATTATATTGACTGATTACTCTTGTTCCGTGATCAATCGGTCAATAGTAGCCCGGTCAACGCCCAACCGTTTTGCTGCCCGACTCTTGTTGCCGCCTTCCTGTTTCAACACCTGAAAAATCAGGCGCTTCTTGATCTGCTGTAAAGTCCCGCTGAACAAATCGGTCGGTTCGGCTTCGCCAGTCGGTCCATTCCATATTTCATGCATCTCTTCCAGTAACAGCCGGGCGGTTTCCGCTTCGATCCGGCCGTTTTCCGCCGACAATACCAACCGTTCCATCACATTTTTCAGTTCGCGCACATTACCGGGCCATTCATAGCATTCCAACAAATCACTGATTTTTTGCGGGATTGCCTCGATGCGGCGCTGATGATCGGTCTGATACCGCAGCAGAAAATGCTCCGCCAGATAGGCAATGTCGACCTTGCGCTGCCGCAGGGGCACCATCGGTAAGTTCAACACGTTCAGTCGATACAACAGATCAACCCGGAATGTCCCCTGCGAGGCCCGCCGGCGCAAATCCTGGTTAGTCGCCGCCAATACCCGGATATTGACGGGAATCATCGAATCCGAGCCCAGCCGCATGACCTGACGTTCTTCCAACACCCTCAACAAGCGGGCCTGCAGCGTCCGGTCCATTTCGCCGATTTCGTCAAGAAAGATCGTCCCGTTGTGAGCCATTTCGAACAGGCCGATTTTTCCGCTTCTTTTCGCTCCGGTAAAGGCGCCCTCCACGTAGCCGAACAGTTCGCTTTCTAGCAGCGGCGGCGGCAACGCCGAGCAGTTGATCGCGACGAACGGCCCCTGGGCGCGGGGGCTGTAGGCATGGATGCTCTGTGCAAACAGTTCCTTGCCGGTTCCGCTTTCTCCCTGGATCAGGATCGTTGCGTTGGTTTTGGCGTAGCCTTTGGCCAGCTTGATCAGTCGTTTCATCTGCGGATCCCGGGTCAGAATATCTCGAAAATTGTAGCGGGTAACCATTCCCTTGCCGTAAAGGTTCTGCCGGATTTTCCGCTCCGCTGCTTCGATTTGCGAAACTTCCTGAAATGTGGCGACTACACCCTTAACCTCGCCGTCGACCCGGATCGGGATCCGGTTGGTCAAAATATGCCCTGCCGGCGCCTGTTGCAGTTGGTCGAATTCCGGCGAACCCGACTCCAACACTTTGTCGATCCGCGTATCCCGGATCACTGTCGTCACCGACAGCCCCAGAACCTCGTCCCGCTGCACGTCAAAGATCTTTTCCGCCACCGGGTTCACCACCGTCAGCAAGCCGCCTTCATCGGTCGCCAACACCCCGTCGTGGACAAAGTTCAGCACCGCTTCAAACCGTTGGGCATTCTTTTGTTCTTCTTCCCTGACACGCAAAAGGTTCGCCGCTTCCTCCACCGCCCGCAATATCGACTCCCGCCCCGAAGTGATCAGCAACACGTCTCGGCCGAGATTGCCGACACTGTTGGCAAACGCCACCGTGTCACCGATCAGGACGTCAACGCCTTCTTCCTCGATGATTCGTCTTAGGCGCGCCCGGATCTCCTCCCAGTCGATATCGGTATAATCGGTCGGCAAAATGAACTCCCTGCTGGGAATCCCCAGCAGATCGCAGACATAGCGGCAACCTTTCACCACATTGAAATATCCTACGATGCCGGCTGTCTTGCCGGCGCCGATCAACGGCCGCATCACCCTTAGCACGTCATAGCCGGTCACCTGGATCTCGACGACCGGCAAACTGACTTTCTGACGAATGATCGACGCGGTGCCGCCCCGGCTGACAATCACTTGTGCGCCTTCTTTCTCAGCCTGCTGCGCTTTGGCTCCGCCGATTTCGAGATTGCCTTCCCAGACATCGAACGGAATCGGCGTTTCGCGTCCGACTGCACAGGCCAGTTCGGCCAGGTCGGCATAGGGTGCGATGATGCAGATTTTATTGCCCATGGCGGGTTCCTGCGTCAGCAGCGATAATTTCATGCACACGCCCGACAATGCCGGACGTCAGCCTGACTTTGATGCCGCGGGAATGAACCGGACTTGAGGTCAAGAGATCCTTGACAACCCCTTCGGTCAGCTGACCGGAACGTTGATGCGGCTTCTGAACCACCTTGACGGTCATTCCCGGCAGGATGTTTTTGCGTTGCGTGTGAGGCATTGTCGATCGCACTCCTCGCAGTTATTTTCGTTTGAGCAGGCTATGAGTCAGGTAAACGTAGGCGGCGGAAATTGCATATACCGCCAGAAATCCCCGGTTGAGGCCGAAAACAGGCAACAGAGCCATACAGCCGAGGTAAAACACCGTCAGCGCCGGTACGCTCCGGGCAAAGCTGTGAATGATCGCCGGATAAACGGTCTGCCCGGTTTCATAATGGACAATGATCAACAGCGCGTACAGCGTCGAGGGAAACGAACTGAGAATCCCGGTCCACTGGCTGCCGGCCAGCGGCGCGACCATAGTGACCGCAGTAATGATGATTCCGGCAATCAGTCCGCGCAGCAACAATCCGCCAAACCCGGCCGCCTTGCCGCCGGCAGCGATTTCCGGTTTGGGAAATAAACGCAGCAGGCAAATATTTGCCGCCGTCACCGCCAAAAATGCGAACGTCGCGCCAAATGCCGTCCATTCCAGGCTGCGCACCAGCGCCGCCGACCCAAAGAAGGCTGCCATCGCCACCACCGAGCAGCCGGTCACACTTAGCAGTCTTCCCCTTTTCAACCATTGTCCCGCCGCCAGATACGTCGTGCAAAACACCACTGCCGAGCAAAGGCCGGCAATCGCCCAGGGCAATCCGGCTACAACGAAGTCCACCCCTTGTTCGCCGGCAACAAAGTACACCGACAGACCTGCGCCCAACGGCAAACCAAGCAAAACCCCGCTCAGCACCGGATCGATCCGTTTGGCGATTTCCGCCATTGCGACTACCGTCGCCGCCGCAACCGCAATTTTCAACAATGCCAGTTCCACGCCATGCCACCCTTTGCCCGCCGATTTGTCCCGTCAAAGTTATCACAGCTCCGCCGCTGCTGACAAACTGTATTCTTGGCGTCGACTGGAGTATAATAATAAAATAGTCTTGTTTCTGGAGGAATAAACATGAATATGTTAAAGAGTCATTTTCTGCGTGTAACTGTCACTTTCCTGCTGATCCTTAACCTGGGCCTGGGGGCGGTCAATGCCAACGTCCAGTCGGTAAAGAACCCTTTCGATCCGACATATACCCAAAATCCAGCCGTGTTGGAGATTAACTACTATCTGACACAAATGAACCCGGAAGAGTTGGCGGCGACCCTAAAATTGTTCCGGGCTGTCCAGGTCGTCAAGGGGCAGTATGTAGGAACTGCTGAAGGTTCCCTGCTGATGACCGGTTCACTCAAGGGGATGGTCAACTCCCTCGGCGATCCTTATTCTGTTTATCTGGACCCCAAAATGTACAGTGAACTGATGTTGGAAACCAAAGGTTCGTTTGGCGGCGTCGGTATTGTACTTGGGGTCAAAGAAAAGCAACTGACCGTCGTTGCGCCAATCGAAGGCACGCCTGCTGAAGCTGCGGGCATCCAGAGCGGCGACCTGATTATGAAAATCGACAACCAGGATACCAAAGACATGGCTTTGGATGAAGCCGTCGGCAAAATCCGTGGCAAAGAGGGCAGCACCGTTACTCTGACAATTCGGCGAGCTAGTCAAGAACCGCAGGAATATAAATTGACCCGGGCCACGATTGTCTTAAAATCAGTAAGCGGCAAAATGCTGGAAAACGGCATCGGATATATCCGCCTGTCCATGTTCAGTGAAACCACCGGTAATGACTTCTTGTTAAAAATGAATGAATTGACAGGACAAGGGATGAAGTCATTAATTCTCGACTTACGCAACAATCCCGGCGGCTTGATCGGCGAAAGCGTTAAAGTTGCCAGTTTGCTTGTCCCGAAAGGCCCTATCGTTTCAGTTATCGGCAAAGACGGCACGCGAGAAACTTCAGAGTCGCAACTGGAAAAGTCGACCATGCCTCTGGTCGTTTTGATCAACGGCGGTAGCGCCAGTGCTTCGGAAATCGTCGCTGGCGCCATTCAGGATACTGGCGCCGGAAAACTGATCGGTGTCAAAACTTTCGGCAAAGGCTCAGTCCAGCGGATTATACCGCTTGACAAGGATTCGGCAGTAAAAATCACGATTGCCGAATATCATACTCCGAAAGATCGCTCCATCCATGGCAAAGGCATTGAACCGGATATACTGGTTGAGATGCCCAAGGACAAAGAGGCAAAAGAAGACCCTCAATTGGATAAGGCAATTGAAGTATTGAAAGGGAAATAAGATTTTACCGCTAAGCTGCTCGACGGACAAATACATATTACATATGTAATTAGTTAAAAGACTACCGGGGGCGTGTTTCAGTACGCAATACCCGGTAGTCTTTTCTAGTTTAATCACTTGGCAACTTGCAACATTGCCTTACGCCGAACCTTATTCAGCCTAGAACCTCGCGAATCACCCTCGCAGCATTGAGGTAGCAGATTTTTTCCAGATCTTCGTCACTAAAGCCGGCTTTCGCCAGACCCGTGATCAATTTGCCGATTTCACTGCTGTTCGCCACTTCCAGCGGCGGTTTGGTTCCGTCAAAATCTGAACCGATAGCAATTACATCGATCCCACCGACCTGATAAATGTGCTTTACATGCCGTACCATATCTTCCACCCGGCAATTCGGCGGTTCAGCCAAAAAAGAACGAGCAAAAGTCAATCCGGTCACGCCGCCTTTTTCCGCCAATATCCGAATCATGTCATCGGTGAGATTGCGGGTATGGCCTGTAATGGAACGGGCATTTGAATGGGATGCGACAAACGGATGGCTTGATGTTGCCGCAACATCATAAAAACCTTGGTCCGACAAGTGGGAAACATCGACAAGCATTCCCAGGCGGTTCATTTCTGCCACTACCTCCCGACCAAATTCGGTCAGACCTTTGTCACGGCATTCTGTCAGTGCATTAGGGAACCCGAGTTCATTGGGATAGTTCCAGGTCAATGTCAGTAGTCGGACACCCAAGCGATAGAAATTGCGCAAATTGCTCAGGCTGCCTTTAAGGGCTCCGCCTTCTTCGATTGTCAGAAATGCTGAGATTTTTCCTGCGGACTGATTTTTTAACAGCTCGGCATGATTGGTTGCCAGACATATTGTTGCCTGATTTGCCGCCAGTTCCAAATGGAATCGGTCCACCATTTGCAAACAATATTCCAGTGGATTCTCCGTTTTTGCCATATCGATGAACAGAGCAAAAAACTGTGCCGCGAAATTGCCGGCCTGAAGTTTGCCGATATCCACATTCAGGTCATTGTCACGCAGCAAAGTTGTCGGCCCCAGCTCAACCAGCTTGCTCATCGTGTCGCAATGCAAATCAATTGCGTTCATGCCTTGACTCCCCCCTGTTCCGCGCCGAAATTAGTAAAAGAAGATGAAGTTCGCCGCCACCAAAGTAATCAAGGCACCAGCCATAGGGATTGCGGTCCGCTTGACGACATCAAACGGAGAAACGCCGCCCATGCTGGAAGATACGACGATGACCGCCGTGATCGGTGACATGGCCCTGGCAGCGCTGGCAGCAAAATGCATCGGCAGCAACATGACGACAGGCGCGACCGACATTTTGGCTGCAACAGTGGGCGTCAGTGCGGCAAAAGCGAAAAACGGCGCATTGCCGGACCCCATCAATACTGAAGATACCGCAATAATTGTAATCATGACCAGAATCATTCCCGCGGCACCAAAGCCAGAGGTCTGCGCTGACCGGATAATCGCGTCAATCGTGCCGATTGTTACCAGGCCTTTGGCAAAAGTTTCGCCTGCCACGATCAAGGTGATAACATTGGCCATCTGCATACCGAGGCCGTCAAAAAACACCTGAATATCGGCCAACACTTTCTTGCCGTCGCGTACCCTCGCATACTCCACGATCATCCCAATCGCCAGGCCGATAAACATCGCCTTGATGATATCCATTTTGATCCAGGAAATCCACAAGTTACTAAACGATAAAATCAGCGCCAACGGGATTACCGGCAGGATTGCATAAAACATCGGTGGCAGCTTTTCCGGTTCGCCATCTTTATCTTTAGCTGCAACCAGTTCAGAGGCCTTCACTACATGACCATCGCGTTTATCCATCCATTTTTGAGTAAAATAGTGTAATACGGCAACGACAGGAATTACGACTGCCGCAATGGGAACCTGATATTTGACCCAATAGGTAACCGGATCAATACCCGCTGTATTTGCCGCCAATAAAGTTCCGGTGTCGCTCGGGCTCCAGTCCAGACAGAGGGTTGTGGCAATCACTGCAACTGCCGACAGGCGACTGACACCCAGGCTGATCAGGATCGGGAACACCGTAACCATCAGTAACATCGCGAGCCCGGAGGCACTATTGATAGCCAGCCCCAACATCATGCCAAGAATCCAGGCGGCCGCCATGACCAGATAAGGCGCACGTAACGCAAGCAGCGGGGTTATTGTAAGCTTTACCAATGCTTTGCTGGCGCCGATGTGATCCATGTACCGGGCAAAGCCAGCGACTGCCATAATGTTCAGTCCCAGCCCGCCAGCCCGCGAACTGAAGGTCTGCTTAATAAACTCGAACGCATCAAACAAAACCAGCCCCGTGCTTTGTTTGGCAGGCAATATCTGCCCCAACCCCAGAAAAGTTGCGGAAAACATCAGAACTAATCCGGCAATGAACAGAACTGGTTGCGGTTTGTACTTCTTGACGATCAGATAACCCATCCAGAATGTAACGATTAATGAAAGAACAATACCCAAACTAATTGCCTCCTTTTATTTTTTGCATTAAAAAAATCCAGCAAAACCAAGCCTTGGCAATAGGCTTGCCTGCTGGATTTCATTTACGTCCAGGCCGGGATGGGGGATGCCCTTTCGGCGTGCGGGTAAACAAAGCAGCTCTATATCCGTCTGTGGCGGACTTTTCAATCTGCCTCAGATAAGATTAGACAAAGTCAGACAAATTCCTCTTTTTTCTGAACTCTTTCGCAAAAAAATGGTTTAATCACTCAAATCGACTGTTTGACCATTTAAAATCTGGTTATACTTCTTCTGAGCATCTTTAAACGCCACGAGAATCGCCTTTTGCGAAGAGCCAAAATAGCGGTTTTCCACCAGCTTCTTAACGGTCTCAGCTTCATCAAGCAGAGACCGACCGACGAACATGCTGCTGACAAAATCACTGGTCACACTGATCGTTGCCGAAACACCGCAGGCCAGAATTTTTCCGCCGGTTTTCTCAACTACGAACCCAAGAAAAAACTGTCCGTACAACTGTGTAATCGGATTATTCTGCGATGATTTCGCATTGCCGACAATATAAATTGTGTTCTCGTCGAACGTCGCACGACCACCCATCAGTTCCTTCATTTTAATGATTCTCCGTCATCGCCCGGATATCTTGATAACAAGGAAATCCGGCCAATGACCCGGCAGACTGAACGGCAGACAGCACAGCCTGTTCCATCACTTTGGCCGCCAGAACGCCAACGGCAGAAATCTCTGCATCAACGCCGCCGATCGAAAGAGTGAAGATCGTATCCCCATCAAGCAGGGTGTGCGCCGGTCGCATCGTACGGGCATAGCCGTCATGAGACATGGATGATACTTTGGTTGCCTGGGCTTTCGATAGATTGGCATTGGTGATGATAGCGCCGATAGTCGTATTGCCGGCAAACCGGTTGCCTGTCTGTTCGCACTGCTGCAACATCCCCGCTTCACTGTCAAGAAACCGGAAAGGGTCCATTTGCACTGCACCTGCCACAATTCGGCCCGTAACCGGGTCGATCACATCACCCAGGCAATTGACTGCCACCACTGCAGCCACAATCAAATTGCCAACTTTGACGCAATGAGCACCGAGCCCGCCTTTCATAGCCCGTTCCATCCCGAAAACTTTGCCAACAGTAGCGCCTGTTCCGGCGCCAACCGATCCAAGCAAAAATTCTTCGTGTTCACTGTTTACACAAGCTTGATATCCCATCGCCTGATCCGGACGCACCCGTGCATCGCCGCAGGGAAGGTCGAAAAGGACCGCTGCCGGCACAATCGGCACCCGCGCCACCCCCACATCAAAACCGAAGTCATTTTCCTCCAAGTAGCGCATTACACCGCCTGCGGCATCCAAACCAAAGGCACTGCCGCCTGCCAGCACCAACCCATGAATTTTTTCCACCAGATTCTCTGGTTTGAGCAAGTCTGTTTCACGGGTCCCCGGTGCACCGCCACGCACATCGACACCCGCTGTAGCCCCTGCCGGGCAAAGGATGACCGTGCAACCGGTAGCCGCTGTCAAGTTTTGCGCGTTGCCCAGCCGAATTCCGGGAATGTCGGCAAGATTCATACTCTGCATAAATCGCTCTCCTTTATAGGATTATCATGCTGTAAGCTCAATTACCGAGCAAAGACTTGCTGCAATTTCTCCTGAATCAGTGACCAAGCTTCTAACGCAGCCGGTTCCGGTCCAAAATGAGTAAAGGCATGAGAACAGCCGGCAAACATTCGATAGGTAACCGCTACCCCGTCTGCGGCCAATCGTTTGGCATACTGTTCATCTTCGTCGCATAAAGGGTCTAGTTCCGCGGTAATAATCAAAGCCGGCGGCAATCCGACCAAGCTGTCTGCTAGCAGCGGGGAGGCCAAAGGGTTTGCAGCATCAGCCGAATCGCGCAGATAGCAGGATGTGAAAAAAGCCTGCGCCCGAGCAGTAAGCAACGGGTCCCGATCGCCCTTGGTCTCAGGATCCGTACAAAAATCGAGTGGCGGGTAATTCAAAACTTGGTAGCAAAAAGACACATCCTGGCGTTGTTTTGCCAACTGACATAGCGCCGCCGAAAAATTCGCCCCGGCGCTGCTACCGCCAACAGCAATACGTGAGGGATCAAACCCATTTTCATTTGCTGCGGCCTGCACCCATTTGATGACGTCATAACATTCTTCCAATTGCAACGGGAATTTATATTCCGGCGCCAGGTGATACTCGATATTTATTACGATACACCCTACCTTAGCAGCAATCTGTCGACACCACCCGTCATCGTCCTGTGTACTTCCCTGAATAAACCCGCCGCCATGGATATTTAGGTAGACCGGCAACGGACTAGTTGGCAAGCCGCAGGGTTTATAAATCAATACCACTGTTTCACCGGCTACGGTCGGCACACTTCTTTCAAGTACTGCAACTTCGGCTGGCTGCGCCACCAATACAGGCCCCATTCTCTCCACATAATTCTGGCGACTACGCTGCGCCATCAAAAGCATCTTTTCTTCCACCAGCATTCCTTGTACCCCTTTATCATTTGCGTCTTAATCACTCTGCCAAAACCACCCGGTTGCGACCGGACGATTTCGCAGTATACAATGCCTGGTCGGCTGCATCAACCAGTACCGCCGATTCAGTTGTTGCATTTGGAATCATAACAGCAGCACCGATGCTGACCGTTACCATACCACCAAGATACGAGCGCTGATGCGGAATCGCTTGCGCTTCAATTGCCGCACGGATTTTCTCGCCTACCGCCATTGCCCCCTGTTCATCCGTCGCCGGCAATATCACCGCAAACTCTTCCCCGCCATAGCGCCCGGCAAAATCCATTGACCGCTTGATGATTCCAGTTATCGTAGCAGCGACCCTTTTCAGACACTCATCCCCAGCCAGATGACCATAGGTATCATTGAACAGCTTGAAGTAATCGATATCAATCATCAGAATTGCCAACTTCGACCGTTCCCTGACCGCCCGCTTCCATTCCCGCTCTATGGTCTCATCCAGACTGCGCCGGTTGCCAATCCCCGTTAATCCGTCCGACAAGGATAGTTGGTGCAACTCTTCGTTCAATTTGGTTAGCTCACTGGTTCTGGCCGCCACCTGAAGTTCCAGTTCTTCTTTCGCTTGGCGCAACAAGTTTTCTGCCTGTTTTCGTTCGGTAATGTCCTCAATAACGCCCTCAATCCATTGCATGTTACCCATTTTATCCATGCGCGCCACCGCAGAACGTGAACACCAGAAAGTTTCGCCGTCGAACCGGCGCATCAGGCACTCCTGATTCTTTACAAAACCTTTCTGTTTCAGTTGCTGCAGAAAAAACTGGCGGTCCGCAAGGTCATGATACAGCTGACTGATCGGAACCTTGAGCAGTAAAACCAAGTCCGGATAACCAAAAATCTGCACCATAGCCGGATTCACCTGAATAAACCGGCCATCGTCATCACCACTGGCTTGATAGACCCCGATATTAATATTGTCGACCAACGAACGAAACTTTGTTTCGCTGGCGCAAAGCTCGACGGTCCGCAATTCCAGTTGTTCTGTCATCTGATTGAAATTTTGAGCGAGGCTGCCAATTTCATCAATGCGATCAACCGGCAGGCGGGTCTGAAAATCACCGGTTGCGACCCGGAGCGCCGCTTTTGATATCTCGCCAATTCTGGCGGCAATCGCCTGGGCGATCGATAAACTGATCAGAACAGTCAGCAGTACAGAAACAACAATGATAAATGAATTGGCCTTATGAACGTCATTGACTTCCGCCATCGCAGCATTCAAACTACTCTCCACTACAAGTCCCCAGCCTGCATGGGGCATATAGCTGTACCCGGCAAGTATTTTGGGACCGCTGCATTCATACTCCAACCAACCGGTTTCGCCTGCCAAAGCTTTGCTGGTTGGGCTCAGGCAAAGTGAATCTTCGGGTCTTGCGTGCAACGGGTCGGTATGAATAATCACGTTCCCGGCGCTATTGACTACATAGGCATAGCTCTGTTCGTCAACCAGTGCTTTTTCAATCATTTGAATGATACTGCTCAGCCCGATATTAACAACCAAAACTCCCTGCGCAGTAAGGTTTTCATCCAATATCGGTTCGGCAATTACTACGCCCGGCCAACCGGCACTTTTTGATACAAGCACTTCGGAAACAACCGTGGACTTTTTTTGCATCACTTGGGCAAAATATTCCCGGTCGGTATAGTCAATGCTGTCAACAACCGGCAATCCATCAGATCGGGCCGTTTGTTTTCCTGACGGATCGATCACTACGGCAATATGAATCCCGCTGTAGGTCCGGACCATTTCCTCCAAAATAACGGTCTGATGTGACGATTGCATGGAACGAAACGATGCATCAGCCACCACCACTTTCATCATGCGGATTTTCTCGGCAAACAGTTGATCGGCATCATGGGCAATATTCAATGCCAGATTCTTGTTCCGGTCAAATACAAATTGCCGTAGCAGTTTGCTTGCTTCCCATTCGGTAAAGGCAGCCGAAACGAGCAGGGGAACCAACGTCATTACGACAAAAGCGACGCTCAATTTTTGCCGCAAATTCAACAGTTCCCAACGGGATCGACTCCAATGGATCAACCGAATCATTGCCACACCTTCCTGTCACCAGCTAATATAAGGGAGGAGGCAGAAATCCGCATTCGACAAAGCAGGGGTATTTTGTGCAGCTATAAAAAACAATCGTATCACTTTAGTATGTCTGAAATTCGTCGTTTTCTCTCGTTCTTCCTCTAAATCAGCGTAAAATGAAAGAAGGTTTTTCTATGTGCACACGCAGCCTGGAAAAAATCAAGATTGAACACCTTGCCGATGTCCTTGATATTTACAATCACTATGTTTTAAACTCCACCGCAACATTTCACACCGAAACACTGGCAGCAGATGAAATGCGCCAATTAGTTTTCTTTGCAAATCCACGCTACCAAACCTATGTTATCCTGGCGGGTTCAGAATGCTGCGGGTATGCCTATATCGGCCAGCACAAAGGCCGGGCGGCTTACGATGCAACTGGCGAAATCAGCATCTATCTAAAACCAGGCTGTGAAGGAAAAGGCCTTGGCCGCATGGCGCTCGAACAAATAGAGCGCCA
>CAYLSL010000053.1:3489-12607 GCA_964386615.1 uncultured Veillonellaceae bacterium | reverse complement strand
GTTCGATATGCAGCCCACCCGTTTTTTTTACAGGGATACACTCTTTGCGCCAATGGTGAAAACACCTTCTATACAAAAAACAAAGAATATCAAAAATCGTTACATCGTGGCTATATTGGCTTTGAATCTGATTCGCAAAACTTCCTATACACATTGCATTATGTTCTGCATGAACTTAAATGGCCGCTAAAGTATTACAAACATGTCATTACTCCGTTGCCCTTTGAGGAAGTTGAGTTACGACCCGATAAAAAAGAACTGACCGCTATTCGGCAAACATTAGGGCACCTGGAAATCAACGGACCCAACACGGTGATTGCAATGCTGCCGGACGGCAGCATAATGACTTGCTGCGATTCAAAGAAACTGAGACCGGTCGTTGTTGGTGGGACTAAAGACTTGATGGCGATTTCATCAGAAGTCTGCGGCTTAAATGTAATATTGCCTGATCGCGACGAAAGTAAAGATATCTATCCAAATGAGCGGGAAATCGTGTTGATTACACCGGAGATGGAGGTGCAGCGATGGAAACAGTAAAAACACAGGATATTACATTTAATGACTTAGCGTGGAAAATTAACTACACGCCGGATCGCTGCACAATGTGTGGGAGTTGCGTTGCTGCCTGCACATTCAATGCTATCGAAGCCAGAATTGAAAGACGCTCGATTACTGTTTCCACAGGTCACCAACCGGAACCAAACCAACGACATATTGCCGTACCGGTTATCCGACAAAAAAACTCACTGGCAAATGCCTGTGTGGGTTGCGGCATGTGCGAAAAAGTCTGCCCCAATAATGCGATCCGGCCGGTTCGCAATGAAGATTCCCGCTTGAACGTGATTGGCAGAGCAGGCGGTAGCCCGATGAAACGTGGCGGCAGAACAAATCTCAACGCCGACCGAGTATTAGATAAAATTATTGTTGGTCGTATTTCGCAAATGACAGATCCTTCGCTAGACTCAGAACGGCATACCTTTGACGTATTAGCACCGTTTGGAAGAGTATTGCAACCCGAGGAACTTCCTTTTACTGTAGAAAATGGCGAAATTAAGATGCAAGGGTGGGTCCCGCCAGTACATTGGATTTACCCTTTGATTTTCAGTGACATGTCAATCGGGGCGCTTTCAACACGTGCATGGGAAGCTCTGTCGTTGGCAACAGCCTACTTGAATGAAAAACATCATATGCCGGTCAGGATGTCGTCGGGTGAAGGCGGGATGCCGGTTAAACTGATGGAATCAGAATACCTGAAATACAATATCATTCAAATCGCTTCAGGACATTTTGGCTGGAACAGAATTATTCGAGCATTACCCAAAATGAAAGTGGATCCGGCCGGAATTCTGATAAAAATTGGGCAAGGGGCAAAACCGGGCGACGGGGGACTATTGCCGGCAGCAAAAGTTGCCGAACACATTCAGGCAATCCGCGGCGTGCCCAAGGCGGATCTTTTATCTCCGCCCAATCACCAAGGGCTCTATTCCATTGAAGAATCGGTGCAAAAAATGTTCATGTCCATGAATGCAGCCTTTAAATTTCGCGTCCCTGTTGCCATTAAATGTGCTGCATCCGCGACTTCAGTATCGGTTTATAACAATTTATTGCGTGACCCTTACAAAATTTGTGGTGGGTTTTTTATTGATGGTATACAGGGGGGCACTGGAGCCGCAAATGAAGTATCGCTTGACCATACCGGCCACCCAGTGGTTTCAAAACTGCGAGACTGTTATCAATCGGCAATCAAGCAAGGCAGTCCAGGTAGAATTCCCTTATGGGCTGGCAGTGGTGTTGGGTTGAGCGGCAATGCGGCAGCAGATGCGTTCAAAATGATCTGTTTGGGTGCAAATGGTGTTTTTATGGGCAAGCTGCTAATCCAGTTAATGGGTTGTGTCGGTAATGAAAAAGGCCGTTGTAACGCTTGTAATACCGGTTTTTGTCCAACCGGAATCTGTACGCAGGACCCAAGGTTGGTAAAACGGCTCGATATTGATAAAGCGGCGCAAAACATTGTCGAATACATGCTCGCATTTGACGCGGAGTTCAAAAAACTGATGGCTCCGGTCGGTAACAGTTCGTTGCCGGTAGGTCGTTCGGATGCATTGGTAACAAATGACCGCGCGGTGGCTGACAAATTGTCGATCACCTATGCGTGTTAGGAGGGAACGACAGTGTTTACAATTAATACTTTGCAGAATAATGAACGAATGTCTACTCAAGATTTGCTGCAGGCTATCAATGCAGCGATCGAAACAGGAGAGAACGATTTCTTTATTGAAGCTTCTGGCCAACATGACATTGGCGGGCCGCTTTGGCACCCTGAAGGGAAAAAGCTGCGATTTACCGTTACAAATCCAGGTCAACGTGTTGGATGCATGTGTATGGAAAACACGGAAATTATTGTCGAGGGGTCCGCATCTGCTGATGTAGGCTGGTTAAATGCAGGCGGAAAAATTGTGGTTAAAGGAGATGGCGGCGATACTTCAGCACATTGCGCCGCCTCGGGAAAAATTTACGTCGGCGGCCGGGTAGGGACTCGGTCCGGATCCATGATGAAATATGACCCACTATACTCTGCACCGGAATTTTGGGTATTAAAAAATTGCGGCAGTTTCTCCTTTGAATTCATGTCAGGCGGCACAGCCGTAATTTGCGGATATGACAGCGAATCCTTTGAATCTGTTGTGGGAGATCGTTCCTGCGTTGGTATGGTCGGTGGAAAACTCTACTTTAGGGGTACCGGTAAGGGACTTTCGACAAAAGATGTAAAAATCAGTGATCTTGCTCAAGAAGACGTCGAATATCTCAAGGCAGGAATGAAAGAGTTTCTTGCTGACATTGGCCAACCGGGACTTGAACAAGAATTGACGCAATGGAACCAATGGAAGAAAGTCTTACCGCTGAGTTATGAAGAACGCCCTAAAAAAGCATCACCGGATATTCTTTCCTATCGCAAGACCGGATGGGTCCAAGGAGGAATCTTTGGTGATGTTTGTGACGATGACTGGCAGGTATACGGACTGGTGGCAACCGGGAAATATCGTCAGCGGGTTCCTTTCTGGGAGAACATGAAGTACATGGCGCCCTGTGAATTCAACTGTACCGCTTCGATTCCCTCTCAACAACGGTTTAACCTTTTACGAGAAGGGAAGGTTGATGAAGCCTATCGCTTGGTGCTTGACTATACGCCGTTCCCAGGATCGGTCTGCGGTGCGGTTTGTATGAACTTGTGTATGGATGAATGTACTCGTAGCCAAGTTGATATTTCAGCCCAAATTGGTCGCTTGGGGACATATTCAGTGGATGTTGAGCTCCCGCCTGTCGCTGTAAAAACTGGCAAAAAGGTAGCTGTTATCGGCGGGGGGCCAGCGGGATTGTCTGCAGCTTGGCAAATGGCGCGTGATGGGCATCAGGTCGTTGTTTACGAAGCGCATGAAGCAATGGGCGGCAAGATGGAACAGGTAATTCCACGTTCGCGTCTACCCCATGAGACGCTGGAGCTCGAGTTGGCACGCATTGAAAGAATCGGTGTTAAATTTATTACAAACTTCACCGTGGACAAAGAACGGTTTGCTGCAATCCGTAGTGAAAATGATGCAGTAGTAGTTGCCAGCGGCGGTCATGTAACCAAAGTTATTCCTTGGCCAGGGCATGAACGGGTCGTAAAAGGGCTTGATTTTCTCAAATCAGTGAATCGTGGAGAAAATGTGAAAGTCGGTAAACGTGTAATTGTCATCGGCTGTGGAAACTCTGGCATGGATGCAGCAGTAGGTGCGTATCAGATGGGCGCGGAACAAGTAATTTGCATCGACGTGCAACGTCCGGCGGCTTTTCAGAAGGAAATAGACCATGTGCAGGAACTCGGTGGCGAACTGATCTGGCCAGTCTTTACGAAAGAAATCACGGCAGCGGGGATTATTACGCAAAGCGGTGATTTAATCAAAGGGGACATGGTTATCATTACAATAGGTGAAAGCCCGGACTTAAGTTATTTGCCTGCAGACATAGAACTAGACAGGGGTTGTCTGAAGCCGACCACTGATTGGAGTATTTTGCCAGGGGTTTTTACCGCCGGAGACACGATAAAACCCGGACGCTTAGTTGATGCGATAGGCATGGGCCGTCAGGCGGCTTTAGCCGTAAATGCCTTTTTGACGGGAACTAACTACACCGGCGAACAAAAAAGCAAAATCGCGGCCGCACGCCTTAAAACAGCCTATTTTAAAAAGTGTCATAGCTGCGATTTGCCAAGTGCCAAGGAAGAGTACAATCGTTGCATCAGTTGCGGGACATGCCGTGATTGCCACATGTGTATGAAATCTTGCCCGGAGAATGCCATTTCACGTAACCAGAGCAATGAATCCGGCGGGTTTGAGTATGTCGTTGATTCGAATAAGTGTATTGGTTGCGGAATTTGCGCAGGTATTTGTCCTTCAGGGATCTGGGCGATGTACAACAATGCTGAACAGATCAACATGTATAAAGTGGTTTAATTAATGACATTCGTTCGACTAAGAAAAACAAAAAATTACGAAAAACAATAAATCATTGACAGTAGAAAGCACTAGTTCTATAATTATGCAAGTAAGAACGAAGTGTTTCACCTGATCCAATCCAAATTACAAATGTACTCCGGCAGCCTTACAATAGACAAACGATAATGAGGCCGGAATAATCCCAATGGCGGGGTAAGACGAAGGTCTTGCCCCGTTTTTTAAACACGAAAAGGAGGATTGCCTTAGAAAATTACGGAATGCAGGATATCCTGTCCGGTGAAAGTTGACACTTGTCCTGCGTGTTCATATAATATCAGCAGATAAATCTCAGACAAACCAACGGGATGACTCAGGAGTTTGGATTCGCCGCGGCGAATGATCGCGAGACTGAAACTGGAGACAATCCGGGCAGTCTTTTTCTGTCTAATTGTCGGCGGTAAGGCTGGTACAGTGGAAAATTCACTGCGGGCCTTGAGAAATAATCGTAAGGGGGAAAATGCATGGAGAGCTCATCGCTAACACAACAAATTTTTCAACAATTGATCAATGGAATTTCCTTGGGTAGTATTTATGCACTGATTGCCTTGGGTTATACAATGGTATATGGAATTATTCGACTGATAAATTTTGCACATGGCGATATTTATATGCTTGGCGCCTATGCCGGCTATTTTGCGACTACTTATTTTAAAATGTCTTTTTTTCCAGCATTGCTATTTTCTATGGTGGTTGCATCGGTTGTTGGTATGTTGATAGAAAGATTGGCATACCGTCCGTTGCGTGGTGCACCTAAAATTGCCATACTGATTACAGCCATCGGAGTTTCATTATTGCTGGAGTATGGGGGAATGATCTTGGTCACGCCGCAACCAAGAACCTTTCCTGAATTATTCCCTACAGCGACCTATAATTTTTTGGGATTGGTTGTAAATAGTCAACAGATCGTAATATTGGTGATTTCCCTGGCGTTGATGTTTATTTTGACATATGTGGTCAATCATACAAAAGTGGGAAAGGCCATGCGAGCCGTATCCTTTGATACGGACGCGGCACGTTTGATGGGAATCAATGTAGATCGGATCATTTCATTTACTTTTGCAATCGGGTCAAGCTTGGCGGCCGCAGCGGGGATATTGGTTGGTATATATTACAATTCGATAGATCCGTTAATGGGAATCATGCCTGGCCTTAAAGCCTTTGTCGCCGCAGTTCTTGGCGGTATCGGCGTAATTCCTGGTGCAATGGTGGGCGGTGTTTTGCTAGGAGTAATCGAAGCAATGGTTAGCGGGTTTTTATCATCGACATTTCGCGATGCAGCAGCCTTCATCATCCTGATTGTAATTCTTTTGTTTAGACCAGCCGGATTGTTTGGCAAAAACGTCCGCGAGAAAGTGTAGGTGAAGCTGCAATGAGGACGAAAGTTAAACGCGATTTGTTCCAGGTAGCAGGAAGCATTGCCTTATATGCAGTTTTGCTGGGCCTGATTGAAAGCGAAGCCATCGGTGCATTCTGGCAGTTGAACATGGTGTTGATTTGCATCAATATCATCCTGGCAGTAAGCTTGAACTTGATTACAGGTTTTACCGGTCAATTTTCAATTGGCCATGCAGGATTTATGGCGGTAGGTGCCTATATGTCGGCGGTATTTACCGTTAAACTTGGGTTGCCATATATTTCGGGAATTCTAGCAGGCGCCGGTGCGGCTGCAATTCTTGGTTTTGCGATTGGCTTGCCAACCTTGCGGCTCAAAGGAGATTATCTGGCAATTGCAACGCTAGGTCTGGGAGAAATAATCCGAATCACGATTCTGAATATCCCTTATGTCGGTGGTGCTTCCGGGTTAATGGGGATTCCTCGTCATACCACATTTACCTGGGCCTTTTTCTTGATGGTTCTAACTGTTTTGTTTATTAAAAACTTCATCAATTCCAGTCATGGACGTGCCTGCATCTCAATTCGAGAAAATGAAATTGCTGCCGAAGCAATGGGAGTTGACACTACAAAATATAAAGTAGTCGCCTTTACGATCGGCGCCGCATTCGCCGGAGTGGCCGGGGGACTGTTTTCACATTATTTTTACATTGCACACCCGGCTTCGTTTACTTTCATGAAATCATTTGACATCCTGACGATGGTGGTTCTCGGTGGTATGGGAAGCATAACCGGGTCAATCACAACGGCGATTCTGTTGACGTATCTTTCCGCTGAACTGGCGAGCTATCCTGAATGGCGAATGGTCATCTATGCATTATTGCTTATTGTGCTGATGATTTATCGTCCACAGGGACTGTTCGGCAACAAAGAGCTTAGCTTTAAAGTGTTTAGTCGACTACTGGGGGGGGACAAGCATGGCGCTGCTCAAAATAAATAAACTGACCAAAGAGTTTGGTGGATTGAAGGCTGTCGCAAACTTCAACATGGAAATCAATGACGGTGAACTGATCGGCCTGATTGGCCCAAATGGCGCTGGAAAAACAACCGCATTCAATTTGATGACTGGTGTCTATGAACCAACATCCGGTGAAATGTCGTTTGATGGTAAAAGCTTGTTAGGGCTTAAACCTTACGAAGTGACTCAGCGGGGCATCGCCCGTACATTTCAGAACATTCGGCTGTTCTCGGATCTTTCGGTGTTGGATAATGTAAAGATCGCATACCATTTTCACGTAAAATATGGGTTGCTGGAATCGGTTACAAGACTTGGGAGATATTACTCCGAAGAAGATACCATCGAACAGAAAGCACTGGAATGTCTGAAAATGTTCAAACTGGATGACCGCCGTGATGAAATTGCCAAAAACCTCCCCTACGGTGAACAGCGCCGATTGGAAATTGCCCGTGCGTTGGCAGCGCAGCCCAAATTATTGTTGCTCGACGAACCCGCGGCAGGGATGAACCCGCAGGAAACGCATGAGTTGATGGAAATGATCCGCTGGATTCGCGATGAGCTTAAATTGACCATTCTTTTGATTGAACATGATATGAGTCTAGTTATGGGGGTATGCGAACGAATTTATGTGCTGGATTACGGCAGCATTATCGCTGAAGGTACTCCCGCGGAAATTCGAAATAATCCCTGTGTTATCGAGGCATACCTCGGTGAGGAGGTTTGTTGATGCTTAAGATCGAAAATATCAACGTATATTATGGTGCAATTCATGCGCTTAAGGGGATCAGCGTCGATGTCAAGGAAGGAGAAATTGTAACGCTGATTGGCGCCAACGGCGCAGGGAAGAGTACAATTCTGCGAACCATTTCGGGGCTTCTGCGGACCAAAACCGGCAATATCCTTTTTGAAGGTAACTCGGTGGCATCAATGGCGGCGGAGGAAATCGTCAAAAAAGGAATTAGCCAGGTGCCTGAGGGGCGGCGGATTTTCGCCAACATGACAGTGGAAGAAAACTTGGAGTTAGGTGCCTATATCCGCAGCGATAAAGCAGGTATTCGCAAAGATATTAATAAGGTTTTCGAGCGATTTCCCCGGTTGGGAGAGCGAAGAGTCCAAGTCGCAGGGACTCTGTCCGGCGGTGAACAGCAGATGCTGGCCATCGGTCGAGGGCTAATGAGCCAACCTAGGCTGTTACTTCTAGACGAACCCTCAATGGGATTGGCGCCGCTATTAGTTAAAGAAATCTTCTCGATTATCAAAGAGATCAATGCAAGCGGAACCACCATTCTATTGGTGGAACAAAACGCAAATATGGCGCTGTCGATAGCACATCAGGCCTATGTTTTGGAAACAGGTCGGATTATCTTGTCAGGTTCTGCCAAAGAGCTGGCGGAAAGTGAAGAGGTCCGCAAAGCCTACCTGGGCGGATAAACTAATAATCATTGCTATTCAAGCAGAAAGGGGCGAAGAAAAATGTTTGTAGCAAAGCGAATGACTCCCAACCCCAAAGTGATTGAGTCTACTGCGACCATTGCCGATGCGTCCGAAATGATGCGGAAGAATAAAATCCGTCGTTTGCCAGTGGTGGATGATGGTCGCTTGGTGGGCATCGTAACTGATCGAGATCTTCGGTCTGTATCGCCATCACCCGCGACAACGTTGTCCATATTTGAACTGAACTATTTGCTGGGTAAGATGCAGGTAAAGGATATCCTGCACAAAGACGTTGTAACGATTGATGTCGGTGCAACAATTGAAGAAGCAGCATTAACAATGTCGAACCATCATATTGCCGGACTGGTCGTAGTTGATGCGAACAGGGCTGTTGTCGGCATTATTACTGAAACTGATATTTTCAAAAGCTTTGTAGAAATCATGGGACTCAAAGAAGGGAAAACTCGATTTACCTTTAGTGTTTCGGATCAGGTCGGTGTATTGCATGAGATCACGGGTGTATTTAAAGATCTGAACGTTAATATTAGCAGTTTGGCCAGTTATACTACCGATGCCGGGCCGGGCGAACTGGTCATCCGCTTTAACTCCCAAGACACAAAACAGTTGATTGAAAAATTGACCGCAATCGGTTATCCGCCGCAGCATACAGTGCAAATCGGTTAATCACACGGCGGCTGCGTTACTTTCTGCTGCAGGTTCTTTGGAACCTGCAGTTTTTTTGCGAACAGGGTTGTAAGTGTTGTACAATAAGAGGCAGATTAGAGCTTTGGTAATGAGC
>CAYLSL010000053.1:0-3389 GCA_964386615.1 uncultured Veillonellaceae bacterium | reverse complement strand
GAGCTTTGGTAATGAGCGGAAAGGAGGTCGTCCGGAATGAAACTAACAGATTTTACTAAGCGCGGCGGTTGAGCTGCTAAAATAGGGCCGGGCGCCCTATCCGACGTATTATCCAAGTTGCCGCAGATTCATGATCCGCGAGTATTGGTTGGAATTGACACTTCTGATGATGCCGGCGTATATCTACTCAATGAAGAAACAGCGCTGATTCAGACGCTGGACTTTTTCACGCCTATTGTCGATGATCCGTATCTGTTTGGGCAGATTGCCGCAGCAAACAGCTTGAGCGATGTCTATGCCATGGGTGGTAAACCGTTGACTGCGATGAATATCGTTACGTTTCCGGTCTGTAAGTTGTCGGCGGAAGTTTTGCTGGCAATTCTCAGCGGGGGACAACAAAAAATTATCGAAGCTGGTGCAGTAATGGTCGGCGGGCATACGATCGACGATGATGAACCCAAGTATGGGCTGAGTGTTACCGGAATCGCTCATCCGCAAAAAATATTGACAAATGCCGGAGCACAACCAGGAGATGCATTGATTCTGAGCAAAGCCATCGGCACAGGTGTCCTTTATACCGCGATGCGGGCCGAGCTTTTTCCGGTCGGTGTTGCTGCAGCCGCCAAGAGCATGGCACAGCTGAATCGTTATGCTGCTGAAGTCATGGCCCGCTACCCGGTGCACGCCTGCACCGACATAACCGGATTCGGCTTGTTGGGACATGCGTATGAAATGGCTGTAGCCAGTGCAGTCGATCTGGAAATCGATAGCTCGCAGGTTCCTTTGCTGCCGGAAGCGATGGAAGCTGCCGGCATGGGTTTGATTCCAGCCGGCGCCTATGCGAACAGGGAGTATCTGCAACAGATACAGTTTGATTCGTTAGTGCCTGTCGCAATGCAAGACTTATTGTTTGATCCGCAAACTTCCGGCGGTTTGCTGTTCAGCTTGCCAGTCGATCAAGTAGAGGCTGCATTGCAAGAGTTGCAGACAACAGGGACAACTATGGCCGCCTGCATCGGCATGGTGCGCCAACAGGGGAAAGGAGCTATCTATGTCCGTTGACGCAAACACAAAACAGAATGAACTGGATTGTCGGGGCCTTGCCTGCCCGCAACCGGTGATTTTGACCAAGAAGGCGCTGGATCATTTAACGGCAGAACTTACCGTACTGGTCGACAATGTGGCGGCAAAAGAGAATGTGGCCAAGTTTGCGTCGGCGAACGGGTATGGTGTGAGTATCGAACAGGGCGCAGGATTATACCGGTTGCGGTTGGTTGCCGGTGCGAGCGTGACTGGTATCACCTCACAACCAGAAATGGGTGCAGCGACAACTGCTGCCGCCATTTTGCTTACACGCAATACTTTAGGCAGTGGCAGCGAAGAACTAGGAGCAATCTTGATGAAAGCATTTTTTGCTTCCTTATTGGAACTGCCGCAACAACCCAGGGCGATTATGCTGTTGAATAGCGGCGTGTACCTGGCTGCCGAAAACTCGCCTGTGCTGGCGGCATTGCAGGACCTGTCGCAACGTGGAGTGGCGGTTATGGTTTGTGGCACCTGCCTTGATTATTTTTCGCTAAAGGATAAATTGGCGGTCGGCAACGTAACGAATATGTATTCGATTTTGACAGAATTGGCAGGAGCCGAGCGCGCCATTACCTTATGAAAAACCGTCTCATTGTATTTGACTCGATCCATCAGGCGCTGCATGCTGAAAAGGTTTTGCATAAAGCCGGCCTATGTGTTGAACTGATTCCCACACCGCGTGAAATTTCTGCCAGCTGCGGTCAGAGTATCGCAACATCTGTGATAGATCTCCCTGCAATTTTTGAAGCTATTTCCCGGGAAATAATTCTCTATCGCGGGGTATATGCCGCTGACTTTCAACAGCGAATTTTTGAAAAACTGGATTGACGGCAACGGTTGGAGGAAGTAATTAATTATGCCGGTGAAACTGGAGATAGGTGATGTCGCCAAAATGAAAAAAGCCCATCCGTGCGGCTCGGACCGTTGGGAAATTGTTCGTACCGGTATGGATATCGGCATTAAGTGTCTGGGCTGTGGTCGCCGAGTGATGGTGCCAAGGCCGAAATTTGAGAAGGCGATGAAATCGCTGGAACCGAAAAAGGAGAATCAGGAATGAGTACATCCCTTGAAGTTGGTATCGTTGGCCTGCCGAATGTAGGCAAAAGCACCTTGTTTAACGCCATCACCAAAGCTGGTGCCGAGGCGGCGAACTATCCGTTTTGCACAATAGAACCCAATGTGGGGATTGTTGAAGTGCCGGATGAGCGGCTCTGGGTTTTATCCAGGATGTTTAACCCGCAAAAAACAACAGCGACCGCGATGAAATTCGTTGATATTGCCGGACTGGTCAAAGGGGCATCAACAGGCGAAGGGCTCGGCAACAAATTTTTGGCCCACATCCGTGAAGTTGATGCCGTGTTGCAGGTCGTGCGCTGTTTTGCCGACCCCAACGTCACCCATGTTGAGGGCGGTATTGATCCGATTCGTGACATCGAAATCATCAACACTGAACTTTGTCTAGCAGATATTGAGACGGTGGAAAAGCGGATTGGTAAATCGGGACGATTGCTGAAAAGTGGTGACAAAAAAATTCTCGGCGAACTCGATTTGTTGAAAAAAGTGCTGGATGACTTGTCCAATGGCAAGCCGGTGCGTCGACAGGGGCTGTCCGAAGAAGAGCTTGAATCGCTGCGCGATATGAACCTGCTGACGCTGAAGCCGATCATGTATGCGGCAAATGTTGGCGAAGATGAAGTCGGTGAAGGCGTGGTTAATGCCGGGGTTGAAACTATTCGGCAGTACAGCCGGGAAGAAAATTCAGAAGTTGTAGTGATCTCAGCCCGTATTGAAGCAGAAATCGCTGAACTGGAAGCCGAAGAAGCGGCCACATTTTTGGCTGATATGGGGTTGCCGGAAAGTGGCCTGACCAAATTGATCAAAGCGGCCTACAAACTTTTAGGGTTGATGCATTTCTTTACGGCCGGTGAACCGGAAGTCAGAGCCTGGACGATCAAGCGCGGAACCAAGGCGCCGCAGGCGGCGGGGAAAATTCACACAGACATCGAGCGCGGTTTTATCCGGGCCGAAATTGTCAGTTTTGACGACCTGGTTGCCTGTGGCAGTCAGACAACAGCCCGTGAAAAAGGGCTGGTCCGACTGGAAGGTAAAGAATATATAATGAAAGACGGAGATGTGGTTTACTTCCGTTTTAATGTATAACAAAAAGTTTGGGCTTGCTTTCATGCAATGGTTGTTATAAAATAAATAAGCCTGAACACTCGGGCATTTACTCCCCTGCCCCCAAGAGGGGGCCGATAGTCCAAAGGAGGAGGTGAACCTGTTGAAAAAGTATGAACTCGTAT
>CAYLSL010000052.1:0-12661 GCA_964386615.1 uncultured Veillonellaceae bacterium | reverse complement strand
TCTTTGCATGGAGGCTTGTTTCCTTTCAGATTCTTCAGTGAGATTTGTCATTTAGCACTCCATCCTCAAGATATTTTGTTACGATGCGGCTGCGAAGTTTTGGTCCATTGCGGGATTTATCACGGTACATTTCGGCATCTGCTTTTTTGAACATGTCACGCATTTTTATTGGTGTTTCATCGGCAACAGCACAACCAACGGAAATGCCGAGAGGAAGATTTTCATACTGTTGATTATGATGGGCAACTTTGGCCTGGATCCTTCGTTGCAATTCTTGTGCCCCAGCTAGATCGGTTTCTGGCAGCAAAATTGCAAATTCATCACCGCCAATTCTTGATATAACCGCATCAGCGGGAACGACTTCCTGTAGAATCCTGGCTGCGGTGCGCAGGAGCGTATCGCCGGTTGGATGTCCCATGGTGTCATTGACGAGCTTTAAGCTGTCAAGATCACAAATCATTATCGCAATTGGCTGTTTGGCTGATATATCGGTTGCATTGAGACTTTCTTCGAAGCAGCTCCGGTTCAACAGCCCGGTCAGTGGATCGTGTGAACTGATGTACTGCAACCGTTCCTCGTTCAATCGCAGCATTTCCATCGTTTCCATTTGGCGTAGGCGCTGCAGACCTATATCAGCAAGCATGTTGGCAAGATCCTTTAGGTATTTGAGCAACAACGAAAGGCGCATAGGGGGGATAATGGCGATTTTTCTCAGTGCCTTTTGATACTCGCCAGGGTCAATCCCTCTTTTGGCTGCCTCTAGTTCAATGGCAATGTCATCCGGCGGTTCGGTAAAAAATTGACCAATGTATACGGATGCCAAATGCTCGCCTTCGACGACAACCGGGCAAGCGTAGTGCAACATTCCGGTAGGGCATTGTTTGAATGTGTAAGACACCGGATCAAGATGCGTGGAAATGTAGTCCAGACAATCACACGACTTGCTTTTCCCGGTATTGCAGGCGCCACGCCAACCAGCGCAAAACAAAAAACTCCCATCAACATCAATGATGCCAATAGCGATATCAGTCAGCCAATAGAGGCTACCCATCAATTCTTGCAGTTTTGGGATATCGGCCAAATCGGAAAACCGATATTTCATTATGACCTCCCGGTAGATCATCATTGAACGCTAGGCAATCTTTCGACGAGAAATATACTAATTCCTGCACGGATGCTTTTGTCGAAAAAGGATTTTTCAAACTGTTTCCCATAAGTCTTTTTCGCTGTAGAATGAAGCTGATAAAAATGGAGAAAAGAGGATACTGGCATGAAACATTTCTTTGCCTATTTGTCAAGAATGCGTTTGATTCGTCGCTGGGGCCTGATGCGCAACACTTATGAAGAAAATATTCAGGAACACAGCCTCCAGGTAGTGATTGTTGCCCATGGCTTGGCAGTAATTCGCAATACACATTTTGGCGGAACAATCAATGCAGACCGCGTGGCAGTGTTGGCGGCATATCACGAAGCCGGTGAAGTATTCACAGGCGACTTGCCCACGCCGATAAAGTACTTTAATCCAGAAATCAAACAAGCATATGTAGCGATCGAAAATTTTGCCAAAGAAAGATTGCGAGGCATGTTGCCCGTCGAGTTGCAAAGCACTTATCAATCATTATTGTTTCCCACACTGGACGAACAGGAATTGTGGCGTATCGTCAAAGCTGCGGACAAGATTTGCGCCTATTTGAAATGTGTTGAAGAACTAAAAACCGGTAATCAGGAGTTTGCCAAGGCAGAACGGGCAATTCGCCAGGAGCTGGATCAGCTGAATTTGCCGGAAGTCTCATTTTTTATGGATACTTTTGCGCCGAGTTTCGGCCTGGCGCTGGATGAACTGAACTAACGGAGGAAAAATGAATTTTAACTGGTTGAAAAAACGCTTTAGAAATGCCGATGTGATGAATCCTTCGCGGGAACGAACGGTTTGCCCGGCAGATGTTCCTTTAATCGAACTCTCAGAGGTTGTCAAGGCTTTTGAAGTTGAAGCCGGGACTTTCTATGCGCTGCGTGGCGTGGATTTATCGGTACGTTGCGGTGAATTTGTCGCGGTCATTGGCAAGTCCGGCAGCGGAAAATCGACGCTGATCAATATGATCACAGGCATTGATCGTCCCACCTCCGGTGAAGTCAACATCGGCGGTGTCGCAGTGCACAAGCTTACCGAAAATCAGCTGGCAATGTGGCGGGGCCGCAACATCGGCGTCGTATTCCAGTTTTTCCAACTGTTGCCGACTTTATCGGTGCTGGACAATATCGTGCTACCGATGGATTTTTGTGGCTGCTATGACACTGCGGAAAGGCCCAGACGAGCGCTGGAATTGCTGGAATTGGTTGGGCTGGCTGATCAGGCAGGCAAGTTGCCAACCGCATTGTCCGGCGGCCAACAACAGCGTGCGGCGATTGCTCGTGCGCTGGCCAATGATCCGCCGATCCTGGTGGCTGACGAACCAACCGGCAATCTCGATTCTGCTACAGCGGATGCGGTTTTTTCTTTGTTTGAAAACTTGGTTGCCCAGGGGCGGACGATTCTGATGGTGACCCACGACAATGATTTGGCCCGGCGGGTACAGCGTTCGGTACAGGTTTCCGATGGACGGATCGTGAGCGACCATGGGTAAGACTGTCTGGAAAAAAGTATTTAATGACCTTCGGTTCAACAAAACCCGCACTTTGCTGGTTGTATTGTCGATTGCGGTCGGTGTGGCGGCAATCGGCACTATTGCCGGAGGGCATATTGTCTTTTCCCGCGATATGCAGGAAAGTTTCAACTCGATCAATCCGGCGAACATCACAATTTTTTCCGACCCTTTCGATGAAGACGTTGTAGCAGCGGTGCGGAAAATTCGCGGCGTAAAATCTGCGGACGGCAGGCGGACAGTTGCTGTTCGGGTTCAAGCGGCGGATGGGAACTGGAAACAAATGAATCTGACGGTCATTGCCGATTATAAAGATATTCGAGTCAACAAACTCAAATTGATGGAAGGTGCTTGGCCGCCGCCCGATAAAGGCGTTTTATTCGAACGCTCGTCGCTGGCTTCCTTCCCGGTAACCGTTGGCGACAACCTGCTGGTTGAAGCGCCGGATGGCAAGCGCAGACAGCTTAAAGTGGCGGGGCTGGTTCATGACATCAGCCAGATCCCTTCATTTTTTTCGGGCACCTTGAATGGGTATATCACATATAACACATTAGAGTCACTTGGTGAAATTCGCGAATTGGATACGTTGGTAGTACAGACTGCCAATGCACCGGATGATAAGGAAGGATTGGCGTTACTGGCCCGGCAGGTGTGGGACAAATTGGAAAAAGGCGGGCGCAAAGTGTACTGGACCACCGTCCTGCCGCCGGGCGAACATCCTTTGCATTCGGCTTTTCAGGCGATTTTGTTTCTGCTCACGACCATGGGTGTGTTAGCGTTGCTGCTTAGTGGATTTCTGTTGGTCAATACAGTGACATCAATTCTGTCACAGCAGATTCGCCAGATCGGCATCATGAAGACAATCGGCGGCACGACCAAGCAGATCTTTGGTTTGTATATCGGTTCAGTCCTCTGTTACAGCATTTTGGCGTTGGTGGTGGCCATTCCGCTCGGCGCAGTCGGCGCCCGTCTGGCGACCTACAGTCAGGCTGACTTGGCCAATATTGAAGTCAAAGGCTTCCAGATCGTACCCGAAGTGGTGCTGATGCAAGCAATCGTTGCCGTGGTTATTTCTGTCTTGGCGGCCTTTTTACCGCTCTGGCGGGGAACTCGGATTCCGGTGCGCCAGGCGCTTGGTTCCTATGGGATGGCAGCGGAACAAACCGGGCGGCTAAGTCGTATGCTGGACTGCCGGATTGATCGGCTAATTCAGCGTTGGGACCAGATTTCCCGACCGCTTCGGCTCTCTTTGCGCAATACATTCCGGCGTAAAGGCCGGTTGGCTCTAACTTTGGCGACGCTGACCATGGCAGGTGCGATTTTCATTGCGGTTTTTTCGGTCAGTCAGTCGATTCAGGTGACGACAGAAGAATTATTCGAGTACTTCAACTATGATATCAATATGGTGTTTAGCAAATCGCACCGGGTAGACCGGATTGAGCAGGAAGCGTTGGCAGTAGATGGGATAACCGAAGTAGAGTGCTGGGGATATTCGATCGGTCGGATTTTGCGTAATCCCCGTGATGAAAATGATAGCGAACAGCTGTTTCTCTATGGGCCGAATGCCCAGACGCAGATGATTCGGCCGCAGGTTTTGCAAGGACGTTGGTTGTTGCCGGAAGATGAGAATGCATTGGTCATTAACGGCGATGTGCTGAAAAAAATGCCTGAACTCAAGCCGGGTAGCAAAGTGATCTTGAAACTGGCCGGCAAAAAAGCGGAATGGACGGTCGTGGGTATAGTTAAAGGCGTTATGGCAGGACCAACCGGCTATGTTAACTACCCCTATTTTGGGCAGGCAGTCCGCGAGACGGGACGAGCTGCCAGTGTACAGGTCAAAACTCTGCGACACGATAAGGAATATCAGATTCAGTTGGCTCGGCAAATGGAGCAGCACATGAAAAAAGTTGGCATGCGGGTCAATTTTCTACAAACTACTCAGGAACTGAAAGAGATGATTTTGGCCCAGTTTAATGTAATCGTGACCTTCTTGCTGATTATGGCCGCGTTGCTGGGGATTGTCGGTGCGCTTGGCCTGGCTGGGACCATGAGTATCAACGTGGTCGAGCGAACACGTGAGATTGGTGTAATGCGGGCAATTGGCGCGGGCGATCGCGATGTTTTGCAGTTGGTAATGGTCGAAGGCATGATGATTGGTGGACTCAGCTGGGCAATGGGCCTGATTTTGGCCTTGCCGGTAAGCAAATTCATGAGTGACCAAGTAGGAAATCTGTTTATCCAGGCGCCGTTGACATTTCGATTTTCGCTATTTGGTTCGGCTCTCTGGCTGTTGATAGTGCTGCTGATGTCTGCACTGGCTACATGGTGGCCGGCGCGAAATGCATCCAAAATCAGTGTCAGAGAATCGCTAAGTTACGAATAACAGGAGGGTCGATCATTTTGGTAGAAGGAAAAATCAAAGGAATAATGAATGCGGTCAAGAGCGGGCCTGCTTGGCGACGCTGGCTTATGCTGGGGATGCTGCTGTTGCTCGGTGTGGCTGGATGGCAATGGCTGTCGGCGCCTTCCGAGGCAGATAAAAAGAAATTAGCGGCTGTGAAAGCTGATCCGCGAGTGGTTTGCGAAGGAATCGTCGTACCGGTTCGTTATGCATCGATGAGCCTACAGGTATCGGGTGTGGTTTCTGAAGTATTGGTGCGTGAAGGTGAACAGGTCAAAGCAGGGCAGGTGTTGGTCAGATTGGCCAATGAAGACCTACGGGCGAAAGCGCAGAGTGCCCGGGCCAATTATATCAGGGAAAATGCCGGGTTCCGTGAACAGGAAGTGGTCATGAAAAAAGCCGCCGTTGAGCAGGCGGCCGCTTCGATGGAACAGGCCCGAATTGACTTTGTTCGGCTGGAAAGTTTACAGGAGAAAAATGCTGTTTCACGGCAAGAATATGATAAGGGGCGCACAGCCTGGTTGAAAGCAAAAGCCGATTGGGAGAGGGCAAAAGCCGACTATGAGATGTCACTTGCAGGATCCCGGACAGAAACAATTGCGGCCGCAAAGGCTGATGCTGAAGCGGCTGAGGCTGCTGTAGGCCAAACCGTGCTCAGAGCTCCTTTTGATGGAACCGTGGCCTATCTAGATCATAAAGTGGGCGAATATGTTGCTGCCGGTACGCCGTTGGTTCGGATTGGGGAACTTTCAGCGTGGCGCATTCAGACGGATGACTTGACGGAACTGCAGATCGCTCGTGTTCGACAGGGGGCTGCTGTTACCATGACTTTCGACGGGCTGCCGGGACTGGAACTGCCGGGCAAAGTAACCAGTATTCGTGCGTTTGGCGAAAAAAAACGCGGTGATATCACGTACACGGTTTTTATCGAACCAGATCGTTATGAAAGTCAGCTTAAGTGGAGCATGACCGCCATTATAAAAATTGAACCTGCACATTGAGGTGTGGATAGGAAATTCACATTGCGACAGCGAATTATGCTTCGTAATGGTTAAGAGAGATTGATCTGGTCCCGCAATGTTTCGAGAGCTTTTTGAAAGACAGCTCTTTTGGCGGCGCTCCGGTGATACATCTTGACGGTCTGCGTCGTCAGGGCGTCAGAAAGTTTCTTCTTTTGACGGGAGTCAAATGAAAGGGCTCTTGCTGTCATTGTGACTTCGGCGTTTTCCCACTGAATTGTGACTTCATTGCTCTTGATATTGGGAGCGGTCAACAATAGAAATAGCACACGGTCGAAAGAATGGGTCCAGGCAAAATCGACCAGGAGTTCTTCCGGCGGAATTGTACCCGGAGTTAAGCCTTGTTTGTCCGAAAACCGATTGAACATATATTGGGGATGGTCGCCGATAACCAATTTGTAATTGGTTTCGGGAAACCGTTTTTGCAAAGTTTCATAAGTGATTTCAAAATAGTCGCGTTGCTGATATTCGAGAGAACCGAGTAATACCACAGCAACAGTTGGTTTTTTTGCAGCAGCGGCGGACACTGATGTTGTCCACAAACCTATACTTAAACACAATAATAATAGTGTGACCGAAAAAAAACGCTTTCGCATAATACCTCCTTCGGAGCCGTAATTTTTTGTTAATGTATCCTTACGTATGTATCCTTCGACAGGTAAAACAGAATTCCTTGCAGGGAAAATAGCGTGATAAATTTAGAGGGGGCTTACGAGTGAAAGGCGAAGAACTGTTGACACGCATGAAAGAATTAGGAATTGCAGCGACTTTGCGAACTTTGCAACGCTATGAAACTGCGGGGCTTTTGCCACCTGCCGAGCGTGGCTGGGGTGAGCGCGGGTTTGGTCGTTATGCCGTTTATAGTCCTCAGGCTGCAGCAGAATTCTATGCCTCCTATTCGCTGGTTCACCGCTATTTGTGGAAAGTGCGTTTCGAAGACGTCGGTGCTGTTCGTGACGTTGCCTTGAAATTGGAACGCAGTATTTGGTCGCGGGATGAACTGCAAACCTTTATCAGCCAAAATGATGACAAGATGGCCGCTGTTTGGTATTGGCTGGTCAATAAAGCCAGAGTTGAGGATTGCCAACCGGCTGATGCCCGAATTGGGCTGACTTATGCACTGCAAAAGGATGGCTCGATGCGCCGGATGCTGACTGGACCGAATGCGGTCAGCTTGATCCGATTTGAAATAGCTGTACTGTAAGTCCAAGTTATTGGCTAAGTCGTAGCAAAGACGGGGAGGAAAAATTTTGGCAGGGAATGAAAAGGTTTTTCGGCGGACTAAAGGCCCTCGCTGGAAGTACCCTTCTTTTGTTAAACTGCTGATGATTGCGGGCGCAATATCGGCAGTTGCCTTGCTGTTTCTAGGATATCAGAAGTTTGGCCAGGGGCTCGGTTCGGAAGCTGTGCGCGGGGGTGGATCGAACAATAAAGTTGCAGTGTCTTCAGTACGCCTGGGCATTGAAAACCTCGACGGATCGCTGGATATTTTTAAAGGAAAACGGGTCGGCCTGATTACCAACGCGACAGGTGTGGACAGCCAATTGCGTCGCTCGGTTGACATTTTGAAGGAAAAAGTAAATCTGGTGACGTTGTTTGCGCCGGAGCATGGGCTGCGCGGCAACGTGGTCGCTGGTGCAGCCGTTCCCTATGAAACCGATATCCGCACAGGTCTGCCGATTTATAGCTTGCATGGCGACACGCGCAAACCGACGGCAGCGATGCTGAAGAACATTGATGTCCTGGCATTTGATATTCAGGATATCGGCGCGCGATCCTATACTTATATCTACACGATGGCATATGCAATGCAGAGTGCCCGTGAACACAACAAGACATTCGTTGTTTTTGACCGGCCCAACCCAGTAGGGGGAACTATAGTTGAAGGGGGACTGCTAAAGAGCGATTTCAGCTCGTTCATCGGCCTTTATCCGATCCCGATCCGGCATGGACTTACTGTCGGCGAACTGGCACGGCTGTTTAATGCGGAATTCGGAATTGGCGCCCGGTTGGTGGTTATTCCGATGCAAGGGTGGAGTCGGCGGATGCAACAGGCGGAGACGGGATTGCCCTGGGTGATGACCTCTCCCAATATTCCCACGGTTGACTCTGCTTTGGTTTATACCGGGACTGGATTGTTTGGTGGTAGCAATGTATCGGAGGGAATCGGTACGACTCGGCCGTTTGAATTGGTTGGCGCCCCTTGGCTTGATGGGGAGAAACTGGCAGAAAAGATGAATGCGCTGCGATTAGCTGGCGTGTATTTTCGCCCCGTTCATTTTACACCGCAATGGGGAAAATATCAGGGCCGCGTCTGCAGTGGAATTCAGATTCATGTAACCGACAAGCAGTTGTTTTCTTCCGTTACAGTGGGGTTGCGCCTGCTGGAAACCATTCGTGAACTGGGTGGCAATCGGTTCAAATGGAATGAACCGAAAGGAAATGATCGATGGATGATTGATTTATATGCCGGCGGGGCCGAACTGCGAGAAGGGAAAGTAGCAGTGCCTGAACTGTTGATTCGCTGGGCACGGGAAGCGGAGCAGTTTCGTCTGCGATCAGCCAAGTATCACCTATATAAATGAGATATTAATGATCCTAATTGCCTGCTTAAAATAGAGGATATTATTTTGAATTGACGAATCAATAATGACTATCATATTTAGTGATGTTTAGGTTTGGGGGTGAGGGAAGATGGTTGCCAACCTGGAGAACGAAACGCAGTGGGCGATGGAAATATTGGCAAAAGATGAGTTTTTTGCCCAGATGACAAAAACTGACCAGGAACGTATAATTGCGGAAGCGATAGAGTTTGGCACACATCTTGCCGAGAAGACTCGTGACCGATTGGGGATTCCAACCGGAGTCGACTCAATCAGCGGGATGTTGTCTGGACTGGGGTCTGGCGTTCGCATTGATGATGTAACAGAAACTGCTGGACCAATGTCTGAGTATGCGGAAGATTTGTTGATGGCACGATTTTTTACGCTCAGGATTCGTCAGCGGGCAGCAGCCGCTGCAGACAGGGGTGAGTGGAACTCGGGTTGGTATGCCTTGTATGAACAATGCTTAGCTCGCGAACTTTTTCATCATGTCGAAAACACGATCAGCGGCAAGGCATCTCATCATATCCGCTTTAAAGAACGCTGGCTCGGATTGGTTCCCGTATCGCGCCCGGTTGAAGCAGCAGGGGATATTGCCAGTTTGGTTTTTATTCGCGACTTTTTGAACTTGGACTCGATTCCCTTTTTAATGCGGGATGCATGACAGGATGGAGCGAAGCGCAATAAGAAAAGATCAGATGGTTCGATTTGTCTGCAGCCGATGTAAAAGGCAGCTCGTTTGGGCCGAAGTTTCAGTGACCGTAAAGTGCCCTTCCTGCGGTCGCTGGATTAAGGCAAACAAATTCTGGAAAACAAACAATGAATCTGCTAAACCAAAGAAATCCATTTCACCGCCACAACAAATGGAACTGTTTTCATAACTGGCCAAATTTTGTACAGGATGAAAGAGGTTGAAGGAATATAATGGCGTTAAAGGTGATCAAACGCTATCGGGTTCAGGACCTGGAACCGGGCATGGTTTTGGGGCGAACATTGCTTAATGAAAAGGGGCAAGTCATCCTGGACCAGGGCAAAGTCATCCTGCAGGAAGGGACTCTGATTACCCGTGAGCTGATTGACCGGTTGCGAAACTGGAATATTTGTGTTGTCGATGTGCAGTTTTTGGCGCCGCCGCCGACAGCACTCGGCAAAACGCCTGTGAAGGAAGAAAAGGCGCTTTCGGTGACTGCATTGGCGGCAGATATGTTGGAATGGATGTCCGAACCGACAGTGTTGTCGGTGTTGCTAGATCGATTGGCGCGAGGGTTAGGTTGCCTATATCCGGGCGATCACATTTTTATCTCCCTGCTCGAAGGAGTGCCGGTGCGTTGGTGGGTTATTGCTGCTGCCGGTTCATTTAAGTTGCCGGATGTGGCATTGGAGCAAAAATTTCACGGGCAGGATTATTTAGCCGGTCAATCAGTTGTTATTGGCGAATTGTCGGCTCACAAAGCTCCACCAGTTCTTGCCAGGGCTGATATGCTTTCGATGTGTGGAGTTCCAATTATCGTCGGAGATAGTACAGTTGGCTCTATTGAACTGTTTTCCCAGCGACCTGATGCTTTTGCCGATGAGGATTTGCAGGCGATTCATTTGTGTGCCCGCAAGGCTGCGGTAGCGGTCCGCACTGCCAAAATCAGTGATAAATTGCGGCAAACCGCTGAAGAACGCGATTTATTGTACGAGATCATGGGATTTGTTTCTGCCTCGATGCCTCCCGTGCAATTGTTGTCAAAAGTCGCTGACAGTCTGGGAAATTATCTTTCGGCGCATGCGGTTGCTGCTTTTACCGTCCAACGCTTACCGCACATCAATAAAACAACCGAAGTCATGATGCGCAACTTTTCACGCTCCGATATGGAAAATTTAAAGGATATCTTTGTTGAACGCTGGCCGGCAAGCGCTGCAAACGGAGATGGAGAAACAAATGGCAGAATGCTTGAACGGCAGCGGGCTTTTTCCGTGACTTTTTCCGGTGGTAAATCTATTTATGTTTTACCTCTTTTCTCGCGTGATTTATTGCAGGGAATTATTGTATTGCTGTGGGAATACGACCGCAAGGTTGATTTTCATCGTCACATGGACGATATGATTCGAATCGTATCGGATCAAACTGCACTCGGCTTGGAACGTCATCATCTTTACACTGGCGTTGAAAAAATTGGCCTGACCGATGAATTGACTGGTCTGTCCAACCGGCGGATGTTCAACTATCTGATTGAACGCGAGATCAATCGCAGCCGCCGTTATCGGCGTCCGCTCAGTCTGGTTATGATCGACATTGATCACTTTAAAAAAATCAATGACACCTGGGGTCATCCGGTGGGCGATTTGGTTTTGCGTGAGCTGGGCGGGTTGATGCGGGAGAATTTCCGGCGACTCGACGTGCCAGTGCGCTATGGCGGAGAGGAATTTGCTGTTATTTTGCCGGAGACATCTTTGGAGGAAGCGATCAATTTTGCCGAGCGTTTTCGAGTCAAGGTCGAGAAAGCAACTTTTATGAATGGGCGGGAACGCATTCCGGTGACAATAAGCTTAGGTGTAGCCACGATCGGCAATTCACCAATCGCCGAAGATCTGGACGCCGATACGTTGCTGCAAATGGCTGACCGGGCTTTATATCAGGCCAAACAATCGGGGCGGAACCGCATTGCTGCCGGACGAAATCACTGACCGAACATTAAATCAAAAAAAGACAAAAAAGTTTTGTTGTTTTGGGATGAGCAGCAGGGAAAAACTAATGATGCTGCGAATAAGTATAAAGTTATGTCGGAGGCCCTAAATTCCTTCGTACTATAAAATGCGGGAGGTTGATGGACAAACCATGAAAAACAGGAAATTTTTGATTCTCATGACGGTGGTCATGGCGCTGGCCTTAGTGTTGGCCGGCTGTGGCGGCAAGAAGGAAGAGCCGAAAAAAGAGGCTCCGAAAGCGGCGGAGAAACTGAAAGTGGCATTTGTTTATGTCGGACCCGTTGGTGATGCCGGATGGACCTATGCCCACGATCAGGCGCGGAAGTATCTGGAAAGCAAAATGCCTGATGTACAGACCGTATTTGTTGAATCTGTCCCGGAAGGCGCTGACTCCGAGCGCGTGATCACCCAGTTGGTGGAACAAGGCGCAAAGATCGTCTTTACGACCAGCTTCGGCTACATGGATCCCACAATCAATGTGGCAAAAAAATATCCCGGTGTAACGTTCATGCATTGTTCCGGTTTTAAAACGGCGCCGAATGTCGGTACGTACTTTGGCCGGATGTATCAAGCCCGTTACCTGTCAGGCATTGCAGCCGGCAAACAGACAAAATCAAATACGATTGGCTATGTTGCGGCCTTCCCGATTCCTGAAGTTGTCCGCGGCATCAATGCCTTTACCCTCGGTGTTCGCTCCGTGAACCCCCAGGCAAAAGTAAAAGTGATCTGGACCAACACTTGGTATGATCCGGCAAAAGAAAAGCAAGCGGCGATGTCCCTGCTTGATGCCGGAGCCGATGTGATTGCCCAGCATCAGGATACCCCGGGCCCAATGCAGGCTGCGCAGGAAAAAGGCAAGTTTGGTATCGGTTATAACACCGACATGAGTAAAATGGCGCCCAAGGCAGTGCTGACCTCTCCGATTTGGAATTGGGGTCCGTACTATGTAAAAGTAGTTGAAGGCGTCAAGAACAAAACTTGGAAAAATGAACAATATTGGGGATCCATGAAAGAAGAGATTGTTGACTTGGCGCCATTTGGACCGATGGTGACCGATGAAACCAAAAAACTGATTGCTGACTCGAAGAAAAAGATCGTTGACGGCACTTGGGATGTTTTCTGGGGTCCGGTTAAAGATCAGACAGGCGCAGTGAAGATCGCCGCCGGTCAAAAAATGTCCGATGCCGATATGCTCGGCTTCAACTGGTTTGTTGAAGGCGTTGACGGGACCATTCCCAAATAGCTCTATTTTAAAACTTTGTGATATAATAGAAAAAATTAATGGTAAGAGCCGGAAGTAAC
>CAYLSL010000051.1:0-13288 GCA_964386615.1 uncultured Veillonellaceae bacterium | reverse complement strand
TGATTGCTGAAGACGAAGTGCTGACCCGCGCTGATATCCGTGCAATGGTTGAGCGCGCCGGGCATATTGTCTGTGGTGAATGCGGCAATGGGGCGCGGGCGATCGAACTGGCCAGACAGATGTCGCCGGATATGGCGATTCTCGATGTCATGATGCCTGAACTGGATGGAATTGAAACGGCCCGGGCTCTGTATTCGCTCAATATTCCGGTTGTGATGGTGACCGCCTATAGTCAGCCCAATATCATCAAACGGGCCGAAAACGTTTATGTTTGCGGCTATCTGGTAAAACCGGTTTCAGAACAAAATTTGATGGCGGCGCTGAGAATTGCCTATGCCCGTTGGAAAGACATGCAACATATGCGTCGGGAACTGGCTGAAACCAAAGATTTATTAAAACAACAAAAGCTGATTTCCCGGGCGAAAGCATTGTTTGCCGACTCGCAACGTATTTCTGAGCAGGCCGCCCACCAACAGATGATCCAAGAAGCGATGAAGCGCAGGATTTCTTTGGTGGAATTGGCCCGCCAGATTATTGGCGGTAATGCAAATTAATTTTTTGATGGTTGCAGGAATTTACCCTAACAGGCGCGAATTAATCGTTTGCAACAATGGAATAGGGCAACAAAGCCTTTTAATGACCGCGTCCAAATTGGCTGTGGCATTAGAGGGCTTATTATTTTGGGGAGGTTTCAGTGTGGAGAAAATTTCAGCAACCATACTTAGCATCAAACCACTAAATGAACAGGCAATGAAGGAAGCGCAGGCTAGGTTGGATGGTTTGACCAAGCCGCTTGGCAGTCTGGCGGTTCTTGAAAGCATGGCCAGGCAATTTGCCGGTATAATGGGTAGTTCACGCCCAGCTCTTCCAGAAAAGGCAATTGTTTTGATGGCAGCAGACCACGGAGTTGCCGCTGAAGGGGTCAGCGCTTTCCCGCCGGAAGTTACCGAGCAGATGGTTTACAATTTTGTCCGTGGTGGCGCTGGAATTAATGTTTTGGCTCGTCATGCCGGTGCAAGACTGATACTGGTCGATGTCGGCGTAAAAAATTCGCTGGCGCCCAGTGTCCCGATCCGGCACTGCAAAATCAAGTCAGGCACCGACAATATGCGGCTGGGGCCGGCCATGAGTCGTGAAGAAGCAATTAAAGCAATCGGGGTTGGCATTGATATCGCCAATGAGTTGGCGGATCAGGGAATCAGTGTTGTTGCGCTGGGCGAGATGGGTATCGGCAATACGACTGCCAGCTCGGCAATTACGAGTGTTCTTACCGGTCGGCCCGTTTCACCCGTGGTTGGTAAAGGCACTGGGATTGCGCCGGATTTTGTAAACCATAAAATTCAGGTGATAGCTGAGGCGATTGCCTGTAATAACCCGAATCCCAAAGACGCCATCGATGTGCTGGCTAAAGTCGGTGGTCTGGAGATTGCTGCTTTGGCCGGAGTGGTGCTGGGAGCAGCTTCGCGCAGCATGTTGGTCATGCTTGACGGGTTTATTGCTTCGGCGGCGGTGTTGGTGGCTTACCGGATCAGTGTGGCAGTTCGCCCTTACCTGATGGCATCGCACCTTTCGGAAGAACCTGGGCATGCGGCTATTCTCGAAGTGTTAGGCGTCAAACCTTGCCTCCACTTGAATATGCGGCTGGGGGAAGGCACTGGTGCAGCTTTGGGGATGACGTTGCTTGATGCTGCGGTGAAAATCATCAACGAAATGGCGACTTTTGCAGAGGCGCAGGTTGCTCCTGCCAATTAAGCGAAAAGTAATTAGAAATAATTTTGGTGGTGAAATTGACATGGCGATGGAAAAGCAGCGGGTCATTCAGGAATATGTTCCAGGCAAGCAGGTGACAATGGCTCATATCATTCCCAATCCCCAAGGAGATTTACATGAGCGGCTGGGGATCGATGGAAAAGGGGCAATCGGCATCATGACGATTACGCCTAGTGAAGCCGCGATCATTGCAGCGGATGCGGCGACAAAAGCCGGCAATATCGAGATCGGTTTTGTCGATCGTTTTACCGGTTCGCTTGTGGTAACCGGCGATGTGGCCGACGTCGAGGCGGCAATTCGTGCCGCAGTGAATACGTTGGTTAGTGTTCTCGGATTCACGGCCACGGAAGTGACTCGTAGTTGAAGAATAAGATTTTGCTGATTGGCGGGATCGGCGCCGGCAAGACCACTCTGAAACAGCGATTGTTACAGGAAGCATTGGTTTACCGTAAAACACAGGTGCTCGATTTTAAAGGCTTGTTCATAGATTGCCCAGGTGAATACATCCAAATTCCCACATATTATCGCGTTTTGATTGATGCCAGCCATCGGGTGTCGGAGATTTGGGCATTGCAGGATGCGACTAACAAACGTTCCCCTTACCCACCGAAATTCGCAAATGTATTTAACAAAAAGACCGTAGTGGGCATTGTGACCAAAATGGATCGAGAAGATGCTGACACGATCGCTGCTGAAAGGTATTTGCAGCAGGCAGGGTTTGCGGACCCTTTGTATATAATTTCCGCTAAAGAAGGGGTGGGTTTGGAACCGTTGGTTACTCGATTGGAAACGCTGATGAAAAAAGATTGATAAGATGCCAATTGCTTGCAGGAATTTTTAGAATCCACTCGAAATTAGGTAGTAGTAAATTATCCTGATTCGCATGCCTGATCGGGGACGCTGACTAAGGGTACAAAGAAATACGGGCAATAACGCCCTTTATGACTGCTGGCTTTGCCAGTGGTCATAAAGGGTGTTTCTTTTTGTTTAACTGCCCGCAATTTCACAATGAAAATACACCACTAGCAAGAAGGAGGACTTATTTTATGAGCAATCCGGCAGACACGAACAATCTTTCGGCCACAAACGGAGCGCCCCATTTGCAGAGGGTTCTCAAACCAATTCACCTTTGGGCCCTGGCAGTGGGCCTGGTTATCTCGGGTAACTATTTTGGCTGGAGCTATGGTTTTGCCGCCGGTGGACCGATCGGTCTCGCCATCGCTCTGGTTCCCGTTACCATTTTCTATGTGACATTCATCCTATCCTACTCGGAACTTGCAACAGCCATACCTCACGCCGGTGGTCCTTCAGCTTACGCACGTCGTGCACTCGGCAAGTTCTGGGGCTATATGAATGGAGTTAGTTGTCTGATCGAATTTGTTTTCGCTCCACCGGCGATCGCATTGGCAGTCGGCGGCTATATCCACAACATGGCGCCGGCTATCCCGCAAATGCAGGCGACAATTGTCGCGTTTCTATTCTTTATTTTAGTAAACTACTGGGGCATGAAAACTTCGGCGATGGTTGAATTGGTTGTTACGGTAGTGGCGTTGGTAGGTCTGGTAATCTACTGGATTTTAGCGGTACCGCATTTTGAAATGTCCCGCTTGATGGCACAGCCGCTACTGCCGAATGGGTTTGACGGGGTCATGGCGGCCGTTCCATTTGCCATATGGTTTTATCTGGCTATCGAGGGCGGCGCGATGGCAGCCGAAGAATGCGTCAATCCGCAAAAGGATATCTCCACCGGCTTTCTGACCGGGATGGCAACACTGATGATTATGGCTTTTTTGACTCTCTTCCTGACCGCTGGAATCGCCGACTACAAAACGGTCCAGGCTGTTGACTTTCCGCTGCCGATGGCTCTCAGCGAGGCTGGCGTGGGGGCGGTTGGCGTCGCACTGGTCAACTTTATCGGCTTGTTTGGTTTGATCGCCTCGTTGCATGGTATTATCGTTGGCTACTCACGTCAAACCTACGCAATGGCCCGAACCGGCTACCTGCCAAAATTCCTCGCCTATGTCCATCCGAAACATCACACTCCGGTCTGGGCTTTGATTCTGCCGGGAATGGTTGGATTGGGCGCTGCATTGACTGGTTTGACGGATATTGTAATCACAATCTCTGTGTTTGGTTCTGTTGCGATGTATTTGGTTAGTCTGGTCAGTTTGTTTGTGCTCCGCTCCAAGGAACCAGATCTGAAGCGTCCATTCAAGGTGTGGTATCCGGTGGTTCCGGCAATTAGCTTTATAATAGCGCTATTTTGTCTGGTCAGTCTATTCATGGCCTCCGCCGAAGCGCTGAAATGGGTTGCGCTGGTCTATGGCATTGCGCTTGCCTATTACTTTATCTGGGGCAACAAGAACATTCGGCCGTTTGAAGAAGAATTCGGCGTGTTGGATGAACTGGATGGATAAATTTGCCTGATGACGAAAAACTAAACGCAATAGAAATATGCATTGAGGGAAAGGGGATAACAAAATGTCCAATAAAGATGGCTTGATTGCTCTGGGCATGGTGGAAACAAAAGGCGTCGTAGGAGCGGTTGAAGCAGCGGATGCCATGGTTAAGGCGGCCAATGTCACGCTAATCGGCAAAGTAAAAGTGGGTGGAGCGCTGGTCACGGTGATGGTACGCGGTGATGTCGGTGCGGTGAAAGCTTCGGTCGATGCCGGAGCAGCGGCAGCTTCCCGGGTGGGAGAGCTGATGAGTTGCCATGTGATTCCTCGTCCGCATCCGGATCTGGAAGCGATTTTGCCCAAATTGATGCCAATTGAAGAAAAAGCCGTCAAGGCGGGTAAAGGCGACGCAAAGTAACCGATGGGCAAAGAACTGACACTGGCCAGCGTAGGTATTGATATTGGCACGACGACAACCCAGTTGGTGTTGTCACGCCTGACGCTGGTTAATGTCATGCCGGGTTCGCAGGTGCCACGGATTGAAATCGCTCACAAAAGCGTAACTTATATGGGGACGGTGCATTTCACCCCGTTTCTTGATCGAAGGCATGTCGACGGTCCGACTTTGCGTAAGCTGATTGCGCGAGAATATGAACTGGCTGGCATCCAGCCGTCGGATATCGATACCGGTGCGATCATTATAACGGGTGAAGCTGCCAAGAAAGAAAATGCAGCGGAGATTATCCATTCCCTTGCCGATTACGCCGGTGATTTTGTCGTGGCGACCGCTGGCCCCGATCTGGAAAGTCTGATTGCCGGCAAGGGATCCGGCGCCGAGGAACTGTCGAAGCGTTTTCGCACCCGGATCGCCAATATCGATATTGGCGGCGGAACATCGAATATCGCGCTGTTTGATAAAGGCGTTTGTATTGGAACTGCCTGCGTGAATGTCGGTGGGCGTCTGTTTGAGGTTGATGCTCTGACTCACCGACTTTCCTATGTGACAGATCCAGCCCGGAAAGTTGCGGATTGTCTGGCGAAAAAGTCGGGACAGGAATTGTTTCCGGCAGCAACGCCTGAGGCCGAACTGGCAGGGATAAACATCTGTCTGGATTGGATGGTTCAGTCGGTAGAACGGGTGTTGTTTCGGGAGTCGCTTGCAGCCGCTGATCAATCCTTGGTGATGAGTGACAATCTTCCTGCGGAGCCGCCGCAAGCAGTCGTTTTTTCCGGCGGAGTGGCCCGCTATATCTACCAACCAGGGTTGCAATCGTGGTGGATTCATGGCGATGTAGGCCCGCTGTTGGCAGAGGCGTTCCGGCGAGGCCGGGCGTTTCAAACACTGAAGGTTTATCAGGGGGCAGAAACCCTGCACGCCACTGTGCTTGGCGCCGGTGCGCACACGGTGAATGTTTCCGGCTCGACAGTGACGGTTGATAAAAATGTCTTGCCACTACGCAATTTGCCGGCAGTGTATCCGACCCCCAAAGCGGACGGAGAATGGAGCTGGGTTGAACCAGCCGGACACTTTCAAGACGGACTGTACCGAACGGTGGCGTTAATTGTTCCGGTGCTCGGCGATACCGATTTTTCCACGATTACGGATATGGCCCGCCAACTGGCGGCGGAGTTCGGACAAATTGCGGGGTCGCCCAAAGTTGTGATTGCACAGCAGGATATTGCTAAGGTATTGGGGCAAAGTTTGCAAAGAATTGCTCCCGACTATGAACTGGTATGTCTGGATGGAGTTGAACTCAAATTGGGCGACTTCATCGATATCGCCAAACCGCTCCCGTATGAAGAAGCCGTGCCGGTCATTGTGAAGACTCTGGTCTTTTCCGGCGGAGTCGGGCCAGGCAGCGCGAAGGGTAGTGAATAAGAGTGAAGCTAAAAACAAGATTGTTTGGGCAAACCTTTGTTTTTAAAAACATCACGGAAGTATTGGCCAAGGCCAATGAAATCAAATCAGGCGACATTCTGGCCGGAATCGGCGCGGAAAATGCAGCCGAGCGGATTGCCGCCAAACGGGTATTGTCGCAACTGACGCTGGAAGATTTGCGCAACAATCCGGTCGTGCCGCTGGAAACCGATGAAGTGTCGCGAATTATTGACGGCGATGTGAACGAAGCGATCTACCGTTCGGTAAAGAACTGGTCGGTGGCCGAGCTGCGCGAATTCATCCTAAAAACGGAAACGACCAATGACGAACTGCAGCGATTGAGTCGCGGCCTGACCGCCGAGATGGTGGCCGCCACGACCAAGTTGATGAGCAATCTTGATCTGGTGTTGGGCGCAAGCAAAATCAAGAATATTGCCCACTGCAATACGATGATCGGTCAGCCGGGCTGTCTCGCTGCCCGTTTGCAACCAAACCATCCGACCGACAATGTCGAGGGGATCTTGGCCAGTCTGCGGGAAGGTTTGTCCTATGGGGTGGGTGATGCGGTCATCGGACTGAATCCGGTCGACGATACGCTGCCGGCAGTCATCCGAAGTCTGGAAACTCTGTATGATTTTGTCGAGGAATGGAAGATTCCCACCCAGATCTGTGTTCTCGCCCATATAACAACCCAGCTCAAAGCATTGCAGAAAGGCGCTCCAGTGCATCTGCTGTTCCAATCGGTGGCTGGAACCGAAGCCGGAAACACGGCATTCGGCATCAGCGGCGCCATACTGCAGGAGGCTTATGAAGCCGGGTTGAAGGAAGGGCGGGCTACCGGTCCCAATATCATGTATTTTGAGACAGGGCAGGGGTCGGAATTATCGGCGGAAGCCCATAACGGGGCGGATCAGCTGACGCTGGAAGCTCGCTGCTACGGATTCGCCAGACACTACAAACCTTATCTGGTCAATACGGTGGTCGGCTTCATCGGGCCGGAGTATCTTTATGATACCCGCCAGGTGACCCGTGCCGGTCTGGAAGATCATTTCATGGGCAAACTGACCGGCCTGCCGATGGGGGTCGATGCCTGCTACACCAACCACATGAAAGCGGACCAGAATGATATTGAAAATCTGGCCACCCTGCTGACAGCTGCCGGATGCACTTATTTCATGGGCATTCCGATGGGCGACGATGTCATGTTGAATTATCAATGCACCAGTTTCCATGATATCCCGACACTGCGGAGCATATTCAACCTTCGTCCGTTGCCGGCATTTGAGGCTTGGCTGGAATGCATGGGAATCATGGAAAACGGCAAGCTGACCTCTCGGGCCGGCGATGCCACGATCTTTACGAGGTAAGGGGGCAACAGCCATGGGCCTGGAACAGGATATCCGCTCCATTGTGGAGCAAGTGTTGCTGGAGATGAAAAAAGGAACGCAGGTGAGTTCCGGGACGACTTTTTCGGCGCAATCTGTTGCGAGCGGCAATGAGGACGAAGCGCTGACCGACTTGGCCAAGGTCGATTTGCAACGATATCTGCAAGTGCCGCAACCGGTGAATGCGGATTTGTACAAAGAAATGAAGCTGGCTACGCCGGCCCGAATCGGTGTCTGGCGTTCGGGTTCGCGTCCGCTGACCGACACATGGCTGCGGTTCCGCGCCGACCATGCAGTCGCGCAGGATTCGGTGCTCGGTGATGTGCCAGAAGATTTTCCCGCCAAATACAACATGGTTTGTGTAAAAACCATGTGCAGCAGCAAGGACGAATATCTGACCCGACCCGATCTGGGACGGAAACTCGATGATGAAAACCTGGCCATTTTGCGGCAACACTGCAAAAAGGGGCCGAAACTGCAAATCATCGTTGCCGACGGATTGTCGAGCAAAGCGGTCGAAGCCAACATCCCCAACCTCCTGCCTGCGATGATCCAGGGACTGGAAGGCATGGGAATTCAGCTGGGAACGACAATTTTTGTCAAATACGCCCGGGTGGCGATCATGGACGTGATTGGCGAAGAATTGAAACCGGAGGCCGCGATAGTATTGATCGGCGAGCGGCCGGGACTGGGGACGGCCGAGAGCATGAGCGCCTACATGGGATACAATCCGCGGGTGGGCATGGTGGAAAGCGAACGAACCGTTGTCAGCAACATTCATAAAGGCGGCACGCCGGCGGCCGAAGCCGGTGCACATCTGGCGAGCCTGCTCAAGCGAATCCTCGACGCCCGGGCATCCGGCGTCAATATGTGACCACAGGGGAGGAGGATAAGATCATGATTGAACCGATTAAACCGAAAGTGTTGGCAGTACGGATGATTCCCAACGTTGCCTCTGATTTGATCGAGCAGCTCAATTTGCAGCCGGGTCAGCGATCGATCGGCATGATTACCTGCACGATCGATGACGCGACCTATACATCGTTAGACGAAGCGACGAAAAAAGCGGAAGTGGAAGTCGTGTACGCAAAGAGCTTTTATGCCGGCTCCGCCCACGCATCCGGCCCCCGTTCCGGCGAGATCCTGGGGATACTGGCCGGACCGACGCCGGCCGAAGTCAGAGCCGGAATTGATGCCTGTATCGATTATCTGGAAACGGAAGCGTTTTTCTACACCTGTGACGGTGGCGCCACAGCTTGGTATCCGCACACGATATCCCGCACCGGCAGCTATCTGTCGAAACTTGCCGGCATTCCCGAAGGCGACCCGCTGGCATACCTGATTGCGCCGCCGCTGGAAGCGGTGTATGGCATCGATGCCGCCTTAAAAGCAGCAGAAGTGTCGATGAAGGTATTTTATGGCCCGCCGACGGAAACCAACTTTGGCGGTGCGTTGTTGACTGGCAGCCAGAGCGCCTGCCGGGCCGCTTGTGAAGCCTTTCAACGGGCGGTCGTGGAAGTGGCGACCACAGCGCTCAAACTCTGATCGGAAAGCGAGGCGGCATTTATGGAGCTGGATCGCGATCTGTCTTCCATTCAGGAGACGCGCAATCTGCTGAAAGCAGCCCGAAAAGCACAGGATGCACTGAAATCGTTTACCCAGTCTCAGGTCGATGCAATCATCGATGCACTCAGGGCAGCTGGCGAAGCGGAAGCTTGCCGGCTTGGCGCCATGGCGGTGCAGGAAACCGGGATGGGCAAATACGAGGACAAGTGTTTCAAAAACTATTTCGCGGCTCACTATGTGCACGAATTTATCAAAGAGATGAAAACCGTAGGCATCGTGAAAAAAGATGCAGCAACCAAGACCTGGGAAATTGCTGAACCGGTTGGCGTGATTGCCGGGATTGTTCCTACGACCAACCCGACTTCCACGGTGATTTATAAATCAATGGTTGCGTTGAAATCGCGCAATGCCATTGTGTTTTCGCCGCATCCGTCGGCAGTCCGTTGTACGGCGGAAGCCGCCCGGGTCATGCATCAGGCGGCAGTCGCTGCCGGAGCGCCCGAAGGATCCATCGGCTGTCTGACCACAGTATCTCTTGAAGCAACCCAGGAGCTGATGAAGAATCCGCTGACATCTATCATACTCGCTACCGGCGGCAGTGCTCTGGTCAGGGCGGCCTATAGTAGCGGCAAGCCGGCGCTTGGCGTCGGCCCGGGCAACGTGCCGGCTTTTGTTGAACGAAGCGCTGATCTGGCCAAGGCGGCGGAATTTATCATTGCTGGCAAATCCTTTGATAACGGGACGATTTGCGCTTCCGAACAGGCGATTGTCGCCGAGAGCTGCATCGTCAAGGAATTGAAGGAGCAATTGGTCAGACATGGCGCGCATTTCCTTGATCCGAGCGAAGTGGAGAAAGTGTCCCGGGTTGTCATGCTGCCGAATAATGGCGTGAACCCGAAAGTGGTCGGTAAAGACCCCGCTTTCATCGGCAAACTGGCCGGCATCAACGTGCCGGCGCATGCAAAAATTCTGGTTGCGCCACTGGATGGCGTTGGGCCGCAGTGGCCGTTGTCCTATGAAAAACTTTGCACCGTATTGGGTTTCTATCAGGTCAAGGATTGGCATGAAGGCTGCGAACGCTGCATTCAGCTGTTGGAACTGGGTGGGATTGGCCATAGTCTGGCGATTCATTCCAATGATGAAAAAATCATTGAAGAATTTGCCCTGAAAAAGCCAATTTTCAGGATTTTGGTCAATACGCCGGCTGCCCTTGGCGGCGTGGGGGCGACAACATCCCTGGCGCCTTCCTTTACATTAGGTTGCGGTACTTGGGGCGGATCAAGTGTTTCCGAGAATGTCACACCGATGCACTTGATCAATACGAAACGGGTGGCCTGGCATATGGGAATGCCGGCCGGACCAGATGTCAAGCCGATTAGCGCGGCAGCAGTCGCCGCACCTGTTCAACCTGGAGTGGACCCCAAATTGGTGCAACAAGTTGTCGAACAGGTGCTGAAGGCAATCAAAGCGGGTCAATAGAAGATAGCGGAAACTGACAAACAGTATTGAAGGAGGATATGAACATGGTGGCAGAAAGAAGTGTAATCGCATTGGGAATGATTGAAACAAAGGGGCTGATCCCGGCCATCGAAGCTGCGGACCAGATGCTCAAGGCGGCCAATGTTACGCTTTCCGGCAAAGAACATGTCTCAGGCGGTTATGTGGCTGTGATGGTGCGCGGCGATGTTGGCGCAGTGAAGGCAGCGGTTGATGCGGGTGGAGCGGCGGCCCAACGAGTTGGCGAACTGCTCAGCGTGCACGTAATTCCCCGGCCGCATGGCGATGTCGAATATATCCTGCCGGAAGGCGACAACAAGGACCGCGGCGCGAAATAAGCAATGCTGATCAACGAAGCTGAACTCCGCAGCCAGTGGCATAAGACAAAAACAGATGTGATCACGGTGCCCCGCGGCAGCGTCTTGACGCCGTCGGCACGCGACTTTCTGCGTGGTAACGGGATTCGTGTGGAAGTTGTGGGCGAGGGAGTCCAGGATCTGGACCGACGACCGATGTCCACGGCGAAAAACCCTGCGTCTGTTTCTGCGGCAACCAACAAACCTGAGCACCAGACACATCTGCACGGCGGACAGCTTGTCGACAAGACGCACCCGGTCATCGCCTGGAGGGGTCAGCTTGACCAGTTCGATTGCGCGTTGGTGGAATCGCAGGTGCAGCTGGTTCGTTATGGTCATGATGCATTGGCAGCGCAACTGGAAGAAATACTGCGGTTTGCCCAGCGGATCATGGCGGCGGAAGTGCGCGAAACTCCGTTTGAATTCAATACGCTGCTCGGCTGGACGCCGGAGCAGATCCGCGAGATGTCCCATCACCCTGATCGTTATTTTGGCGTGACCCATTCGACAATGTCTTATCTGGATGGTCCGGTAGTGGCCCGGCTGAACATTTTGCGCGCCAAGGTTCGCGAGGTCGAGTTATCTGCCAATCGGGCCTTTATCGATTCGCAGGGAATTTGCCGACGCACAGACATCGTACAGGCTCTCAACCGCTTATCCAGCGTATTGTATATTCTGGTTTGCCGGACCCGTAGCGAAACTGTCCAGGAAAAGAAACTGCCGATCGGGGTTTCCAACCGTCATGTCCATTTGTCGGCAGCGGATTTGACCAGCTTGTTCGGCAGCGGACACAGTCTGACAAAGTGGAAGGATCTTTCCCAACCGGGCCAGTTTGCTGCGGTAGAAACGGTGAAGATTGCTGGAACGAAAGGCTCAATTGACAATGTGCGGGTTTTGGGTCCGGTGCGTAAACAGACGCAGGTAGAAATCAGCGCAACCGATTCCTTTCAACTGGGAGTGAAACCGGTCGTGCGCGATTCCGGCCAGCTGGATGGCAGTGAAGGCGTTCGCCTGATTGGGCCGAACGGGTCGGTGGAGTTGGCAAGCGGCGTAATCGTGGCGGCGCGTCATATCCATATGCATCCGGATCAGGCCAAACAGTGGAACCTGCAAGATGGTCAGAAGGTCCGGGTGCGGGTCGACAGCGCTCGTCCAGTATACTTCGAAGACGTGCTGGTTCGGGTCAATCCGCAGTATCAGGGAGAAATGCATCTGGATACCGACGAGGCCAACGCGGCGATGGTTGACAAGAACAGCCTGGCCGTGATTGTGGGAGGATGAGGATGGACGAGAATATCTTGCGGGAAGTGATAGCCCGTATTATGGCGGACCCTCGGTTACAGCCGCTGTTGGCAGCTGCCGCCGCAAAATCATCCGTGCAAAAACCAAACTGCCTGGTTGTGATTGAAAATGAAACAGGATTGCGCGCGTTGCCGGAAATACTAAAGCAATGGGGCAACTATGCTGAGCTGCAGTTATGCCTGGCTGGACCGATTAGCGTTCCTTCGGCCAGTTTGCCGCAAGTCTCCTGTGAGGGCGCGATCACGCGCTCTGACTGGAGCCGGATTCTGTTGCCGGTTTGCACGGCGCAACAAGTGGCCGAGGTTGCGCTCGGCCTTCGTCGCGACAAAGTCACGGACCTGATAGCGTGGGCCATTTTGCAAGGAATCCCGGTGGAAATCGGCTATATCGAATATGGTTTCAGTGACAAGACGCCCGTTGCCTATCGTCAACTGATGGAAGGATATGTGGAGCAGGTAGCTGCCTATGGGGTTACTGTCGGCAAGGACTCTGTTTGTTCAAGACCCATGCTGGCAACTCCGACTCAATCCATTCCGGAGTTGCCCTGGAGTTGTGGTGAGCCTGTGAATGCACCGGAGCCGGAAACACGGTCCGCGATTCGTTACGAAAAGAATCTGATGACGGAAAAAGAAGCGATTCTGTTGCCGGAATATGCAGTGCTCATGTTGAACAAAGCGGTGGTGCTTACGCCTTCGGCGATCGATACGCTGAAAAGGCAAAAAGTGCAGGTTTACAAGGAAGGGGTGCGATTCCTGTGATTTTAGCCCGTGTAATCGGAAATGTTTGGTCGACCCGTAAGGAAGAGTCTTTGCGAGGTCTGAAATTCTTAATCGTGCAGCCGGTAGTGGTCGAGTATTCGGATACAGGAAACGGCAAACTGGCAGACTACGGCCCGACATTGGTGGCGGCTGATAAAATCGGCGCCGGTGAAACAGAAATCGTGATGATTGCCAGCGGCTCATCGGCCCGGCAGAGCCTGCCGGACACCCACGTGCCTGTAGATGCAATGGTTGTCGGGATTATCGACAAAGAAACTTTTGAAACCTGATGCGGGGTGTGTGATGAATAGCATCAGTGAAAAAGTTAAAGCAGAGATCGGAAGAGCGTCGTGTAGGGAAAGAGTGTGCCTCTATG
>CAYLSL010000050.1:0-13356 GCA_964386615.1 uncultured Veillonellaceae bacterium | reverse complement strand
ACACCCCTTTGGTCAAATGGACCAGCAGGTCCTGCAGGGCGGCGGTTTTCGGGTCTTTGCCGCAGACGCCGAACGCGTCGCAACCGGTGCCTTTTGCGGTCTGTTCACATTGATAACAAAACATTCTTTCATTCCCCTCTCGGTTTTTATCTATATTTAGCCTGTACCCGCAACTGAACTGCAGGGCTGGGTATCGGCTAACAACGCGGAAATCAGACGAGTTAATTGACTACTGTGAGCAGCATCTTGAAATCTTGCTCGGCATCAACGCCATGCGGAATATTGGCCGGCATGACGACAACTTCGCCCGCTTTGACTGTCATAGCTTTGCCGCCAATCGTGACTTTTGCTTCGCCATCCAGAACATACAGCATTGCATCACCGGGTGCGGAATGGGTACTGACTCCCTCCCCCGCAGCAAAGGAAAACAGAGTGATGGTCATTTCCGGTCGTTGAACGAAAGTGCGGCTGACTATTTTACCGGGTGCTACCTCAACCAGCCCGGCCAGGGAAACGGCCTCGGACATGGGAATGTTTTTAATTAGTTCTTTCATTGTCAATTCCTCCTCGAATCTTTTGGATCATCATGTTGTGAATGTTTATAGAATGGACTCTTCCTTGATTTCGCCATCAATACCGATTTTGGTCAGTTTTACCGGAACTTTGCGACCGGAATCAACCACGGCTGCCTGTACAAGCCTGACCAGACCGCCGCAACAGGGAACCTCCATGTATACGACATGGATGAATTCGATATGGTTTACTTGAATGATTTTGGCCAACTTTTCACGGTAGGCTGCAGCATCGTCCAACTTGGGGCACCCGATGATGGCGACCTTGCCTTTGACGAAATGTCGGTGGAAGTCAGGATAGGCGAACGCGGTGCAATCCGCGGCCATCAATAACGAAGCCCGTTCCAGATAGGGAGCATTGATTGGCATTAGGGAGAGCTGGAGCGGCCAGTTGCCAAGCTGCGACTGAGACTGCACTGTTGTGGGTGCTGTGCCGGGACAGGCGGATGGAGCATTAGTGCTGCCCAGGGATCGGGCCATCGATCCGGGACAACCCTGGAATATAGGTGCTTTCGGCGTGGCATGCCCTGCAGAATGCTGTGTGCGACCGATAGATGCTAAATGCTTATCGACCGCTGCTTGATCATACTCCGGCGCTTCCTTTTCCACGAGCGTCAGGGCGCCGACCGGGCACTCACCGATACAGGCGCCCAGACCATCGCAATATACTTCACTGACAAGCCGTGCTTTCCCGTCAATCATTTGGATGGCACCTTCGGCGCAACCGGTGACACATTGTCCACAGCCATTACATTTTTTTTCATCAATAACAATAATCTTTCTCTTCATCCTGTTCGTGCCTCCTGTTTACAAGGGGTTAAGTCCCGCAAGGTTTTGGTTTTCATATATTCTTTGAATTCTGCCGTCATGCGGCCGAGCAATCCGCCGAACAGACACTCGCGGAACGGGCACTCGGTTGTCGGCAATAAGCATCCTGCATCAGCGACAGGTCCTTCGATCGCTTCAAAAATGGACAGCAGTGAAATTGATAGTCCGCTGTCGCCAAGAACAAAGCCCCCTTTGGGACCGCGTGTAGATTTGACCAAACCGGCTTTGGCGAGACGCTGCATGACTTTTGATAAGTGTGCTTCCGAAACCAGAGTGCGACCGGTGATTTCCTTGACGGTCAACGAGCGTTCCGGTGAAGCGGCCAGAAGAACCATACTGTGAAGAGCCAATGATGCTGCTTCGGAAATTTGAATAATCGAAGCCATGTTTCCACCTCATTTCAATATTAAGGTACTACAATACCGAAATAATGTCAAGTATGATTTTGAAATTTAGCAGGGAATTTTGCATATGACGGGAATAGACAAAGCAGAACTAATTTTCCACGCAAGGGGGAGACATAAATATGAGCAAGCAAAAAATATCCATACCTCAATTAAAGGAATGGAAAGAACAAGGGCGAAAAATCAGGATGGTCACGGCGTATGATTATCCCACCGCATTGTTGGTTGACAGATCGGCGATAGAAGTCATTCTGGTCGGAGATTCGTTAGGGATGGTGGTGCTCGGCTATGAGGGAACCGTTCCAGTGACAATGGATGAAATGGTTCACCATATCAAACCGGTAGTTCGCGGGGCCCGCAATACTTTGATTGTCGGCGACATGCCGTTTATGTCTTACAATGTGAGTTTGGAAAAAGCGATGGAAAATGCCGGACGGTTGATGAAGGAAGGCGGCGCAGATTGCGTGAAACTGGAAGGCGGGCTGGCGATGGTCCCTGTCGTAAAGGCATTGGTTGATGGCGGAATTCCTGTGATGGCTCACATCGGTCTGACGCCGCAGACTGCCTCGCAGCTCGGCGGGTTTAAAGTGCAGGGAAAAGATGAGGCGGCAGCGCAAAGGATGTTGACAGAAGCTTTGAAACTGGAAGAGGCCGGCGCATTTTCCATTGTTCTGGAAGCGATTCCTGCTCCTTTGGCAAAGCTGATTACACAAAAAATCAGTATTCCCACTATTGGTATCGGCGCGGGTGCAGACTGTGACGGCCAAGTACTGGTTTTGCACGACATGATTGGATTGTTCGACCGGTTTGTGCCCAAATTCGTCAAGAAATACGCCAATGTCAGTGAAGACATCCTGACAGCGCTCAACACATATGCCGAAGAAGTTGCAACAGGAAGTTTTCCTGCCGCCGAACACAGTTTTACGATGAAAGATGAAGTGCTGAAAAAACTGTATTAGCAACAGAAGCCGGGGAGGCGATGGCATGAAGATTGCCGTGATTGGCGCCGGCGCCATGGGAAGCCTGTTTGGAGCATATCTGACGCAGGCCGGCGAATCGGTGACGGTAGTGGATATATGGCCGGAACATATTCGTGCTATCCAAAAGCAAGGTCTCATCCTTGAATCAGCAAACGGGGAGCAAATGTTCCCGCTTGTTGCAACGACAGAGATCCATCAGCTCGAATCGGTCGATCTGGTGATTTTGTTCGTTAAATCAGCAGCGACCCGAGCGGCGGCATTAAGTGCAGCGACGATTCTCAGGCAAGATGGACGGATATTGACGTTGCAGAACGGTTTGGGCAATGCAGAAACGATAGCAGACGTAATCGGCAGGGGTCGAGTTTTGGTTGGCACGACGGCGCAAGGGGCAACGATGCTCGGGCCGGGTCGCGTCCGTCATGCCGGGCAGGGAGATACACATATCGGCAAAATGCAGGGCGGCGTAGATCAATTTTGCCAGGATGTTGCAGCGATCCTTTCACGGTCAGGCTTGCCGGCCTTTGTCGAAACGGATGTGCGCGGGCTTGTCTGGGGAAAACTGGTTGTCAATACCGGCATCAATGCTTTAACCGCCTTGTTGCGGTTACGTAACGGTCAACTGGTTGAACTGCCGGAAACAAAGAAACTGTTGGAAATGGCAGTCGCAGAAGCGGTTCAAGTGGCTAAAGCCGCCGGTATTCAGTTGCCCTATTCTGATCCCGTAGAAAAAGTCGTGTCTGTGGCAATTGCAACAAAAAACAATCAATCTTCCATGTTACAGGACATTTTGCGTGGATCGCCAACGGAGATTGCGGTGATTAATGGAGCTATTGTTCGAGAGGGTGAGCGCCTGGGCGTGGCCACGCCAGTCAATCAGACACTGACTTTGTTGGTGCGATCACTGGAGAAAAACTTGTCCACTTGCTGACGTACAAGGATAAAAATAGTACAATTAGCAGAGGAATTCATCGGGAGGGGGAAGATTGTCATGAGGCGGACAAGCGTTTTGGGTTTGCTATTGATGGCAACCTTGCTGATCGGTGGCTGCGGTGGCGACAAAAAAACCAGTGAGCCCGGCAAAACCGAATTCAAGGCGCAATTAAAGCTGGCAACATTGACTCCGGCCAGTCATACCTATAATCAGGGCGCCAACAAGTTTGCCGAATTAGTGAAGGAACGTTCCCAAGGCCGGATTGAGATCAAAGTATATCCAGACGGACAATTGGGCAAAGGGGAAAGAGAGCTGCTGGAAGCGATCCAACAAGGGACGTTGGATATTTATGTCGGATCGACCGCGCCGCTCAGCGGATTTAGCCCTTCTATGGGAATACTGGACATTCCGTTCCTACTCAGGGATTATTCCCATGCGGACAAAGTCCTTGACGGCCCGATCGGGCTGGCGCTATTAAAAGACTTGGAAAAAGCCAACTTAAAGGGATTGGCTTTCTGGGAAAATGGATTCCGCAATTTGACCAATTCCAAAGTTGCGGTAAAAGAGCCAAGCGAGGCCAGAGGGATGAAAATTCGCACGCAGGAAAATAAAATTCACCTGACGGCTTGGAAGGCTGCCGGTGTCAATCCGGTACCGATGGCCTGGAGTGAAGTGTACGGAGCTTTGCAACAAAAAACGATTGACGGACAAGAAAATCCGGTCGCAGTCATTCATTCGGCCAAGCTCAATGAAGTGCAAAAATATTTGTCGATGACGCAGCATGTTTATTCACCTGCTGTATTAATTGTCAGCGCGAAAAAATGGCAAACCATTCCGCAGGCAGACCAAGAAATGCTGCTTAAAACCGCATTGGAAGCCGCCCAGTTCGAACGAAAACTCGGGCGGGAAGCCGAAGAAAAACAAGTGGCGGAATTGACAACCCGCGGCATGACGGTAATCAAAGATGTGGACAAGGCCGCATGGCAAAAGGCGATGCAGCCGGCGTTCGATGAGTTCTCGAAGCAATTCGGCAAAGAGAAAATCGACGCCATCCTGAATACGAAATAAGTGGCAGGGTTTAACCGATTCAATACACTGCTGTTTCAGATTGCGGAACAGGCAGTCATCTTGTTTATGGGGATCATCGCGTTGGTGATCCCTTATGAAGTTTTTGGCCGTTATGTACTGGGTGATATGCCGATGTGGTCCGGTGAAGCCGCAACCTACTCGCTGGTATGGGTGTCGATGATGGGCGGAGCTGTCGGTTTACGCAAAGGCGTGCAAGTGGGAATCGGCCTGATTTATGAAAAAATGCCACCCCGGTTGGCGGCAAAAGTTCGTTTGCTGGGAGCGGTTGTCATGCTGCTGTTTCTTTCGGTGATGATTCATTTTGGCTTGCAGCAGACTTTGGATAATTGGCGACAGATTTCGCCTGCATTGGGAATTCCCATGGCTGTGCCCTATATGGCGCTGCCGGCAGGTTTCATTTTGATGTGGTTGTTCACGCTGGAACAAACCTTAGTTGCTCTATGCGGCGATATACGGGGGAAAAACCGATGCTGACGCTGTTCATGATTGCGTTTGTTGGACTACTGGCGTTGGGTGTTCCCGTTTCCATGGCGCTTGGCGGGTCTGCGATGGCATATGTAATTGCTGATGGTGGATTATCCCTGACATTGCTTGTGCAGACGACTTTTGCCGGTATGGCATCATTTCCCCTGCTGGCCGTTCCCTTGTTCATGCTGGCCGGCAACCTGATGAATGAGGGCGGGATTACCGGTGACTTGGTCCGATTTGCCCGCCTGTCGATGGGACATATCAGCGGTGGGCTAGGATTGGCGACGATTATGGCAACTGCCATTTTTGCAGCGATTTCCGGCTCGGCGGTTGCAACGGCGGTTGCGATTGGCGCCGTGATGATTCCGGCTATGCGCAGTGCAGGATATGAAGATGAAGTGTCGGCTGCAGTAACGGCAACGGCTTCTTGCATGGGGCCAATTATTCCTCCCAGCATTCCGTTCATTCTCTATGGCGTTATTGCCAATGTTTCGATAGGCGCATTGTTTTTGGCCGGTGTAATCCCTGGTCTATTGTTGGGATTGGTGCTGATGGGCTATATGGTGATGGTTGCCCGAAAGCGGAGTTATCCGCGTGAACAAAAAGCCAATGGGCGGGAAATTATCACCGGTGGAATTCGGGCGTTGCCAGCGCTGTTAATGCCGATTATCATCATGGGCGGGATTCTCGGCGGGATCTTCACACCGACTGAAGCTGCAGGCATTGCAGTGTTGTATGCTTTTGTCATAGGAATGTTCTTTTATCGCCGACTGCGATTGTCCCGACTACCCGCTATCCTACTTGCGTCCGGGGTGGAAACCGCAGTGGTGATGTTGCTGCTTGGCTTGTCAGAGCCATTTGCCTGGGTAGTGGCCGTCGAACAAATTCCATTGCGAATTATGGATGTAATGACCCAAATATCGACCTCGCCATGGGTATTCCTGCTACTGGTCAATCTGGCGCTGCTACTGATCGGTATCCCATTGGAAACGGCACCGGCTTTAACCATAGTAACCCCTGTATTGGCACCGATGGCGGTTAAAATGGGGATTGATCCAATCCATCTGGGAGTGGTGGTCTGTTTCAATCTGGTATTGGGTCTCATCACTCCACCGGTAGGTGCTGTGCTGTTTTCCATTTGCGGTATTTCGGGAATATCACTCGAACGGCTTAGCCGGGGGATATGGATTCCCTTTTTACTGGCAACAGCTGTATTGCTGGTCGTCACTTTTGTGCCCGCATTGAGTACTTGGTTACCCTCGGTGTTGCTGGTCGGAAAGTAATCAAATTAAAAAGGATCGCTGCGACTATGCCTCGCAGCGATCCTTTTTCTATAATAAAGGGATTATGGTTGCTGGGATTTTTGCAGCGCGATATCGCCGACGAAAGGAAGTTTGTACCACTGGTTCTGATATGCCTTGACCATCAGCATAATCCAGAGTACCAAGGACGCCAGTGATATCAGCCCTGAAATGGCAAACAGCAGAGACCAGAGCCGTAATGCCGGGAACAGTACCCAGGTCAATACGAGATGGAGCACATGGATTCCGCCGAACACCAGAATCGACTGCATTGCATGGAAACGGACAAACGGCCGTTTGTCGATGAACAGGAATACCAGTCCGGTAAGCCAGCCCAGTGCATAACATAGCAATCCGGCGATGTTTTGCTGCAGGCCGGTATCCGCCGGTTGGCCATAACCGGGTGGCGGCGGGTAATAACCGGGCGGCGGTGGAGGTTGATAACCAGGGCCGGGCGGTGGTGGCGGTGGTGCATACCCCTGTCCAGGTGGCGGTGGCGGCGGTGGATTGTAACCGGGAGCTGTCATTGGAGACCCGCAACTGCGGCAAAAATTGGCCGTCGCATCATTATCGGTACCGCATCGAGCACAATTTGGCATGTTGATAACCTCCTTGAAAAATATAAATAGTACCAATACTATTTATACGCTACTGACAAGTAATATCCTTTTTTTACAAAAAGCAATGGCGAACTGGCGATGACCGATGTGTCCAGAAAATATGTGTGGATCAGCTGCGGTGCTTCTGGTACACTAAATTGCCATCAACAAAGGTCATCAGTACCTGAATGTCCTTGATCTCTGTTGCGCTGATTTGAAAAGGATCTTCTGACAATACCACCAAGTCGGCAAATTTCCCAGGCGTCAGTGTGCCTTTGTCTGCTTCGGCGAACTCGGCATATGCAGCACCAGTGGTAAATGCTTCAATAGCTTGCTTGACACTGAGTTTTTGCGCTGGAATCCAGCCATTGGGAAATTGACCGTCGGCAGTGTTGCGATTGACTGCGGCATGAATCCCAAGCAGCGGTGACATGGGCGCAACCGGCCAGTCTGAGCCGCCCGCAAGAACAACGCCGGCTTCCGCCAACGAATGGAACGCGTAGGTCAGTTGACTGCGAACTGACCCGATACTGCGTTCGGCCCAGCCTCCGTCGTCGATCAGATGAGCCGGCTGTACTGAAGCAATTATCCCCATACGCCCCATTCGATCGATATCGCTTTGCTTCAAGTGCTGGGCATGTTCGATGCGAAACCTGCGGTCACGCGGACCATTCGTTTGTGCAACTGATTCGAAGATGTCGAGCAAAACCGAATTGGCGCGGTCGCCAATTGCATGGATTGACACGGGAATTCCGGCCAGATCGGCCTCGCGGATGCGCCGCTCCATCGAACCTGCGGGGAACATGTCTGGCAGCAGCAAGCCGCAAGTGTCCGACGCATCGGTGTAGGGGTCAAAGAAGAATGCGGTATGGCCGCCTAGCGATCCGTCAGTAAAGCCTTTCAATCCACCAAACCGCAGCCAAGGGTCAGCGTGAGCACCGACACGAAAAGCGGGCAAATCGTCGCGACAACGGTCCCAGTCGATCAGTGGAAGCCGGGCAAAGATTCGGCAGGTCAATTCGTTGCGCTGTCGGAAGCGCTGGAATAATGCCCACTCGCTCCAGCTGACGTTGCCCCAGTCCGTTACATCATGTACGGAAGTTACACCCTGAGAAGCCGCTTGCTTGAGAGCAAGCCGCAGGGCGGACTCCTGCTCAGCCTCGCTGGGCTTTGGCATGGCGGTTTCCAGCAGGCGAATCGCCGCATCTTTTAGAATCCCGGTCGGGTTACCTGAAGGGTCACGGAAAATTTCCCCGCCACAAGGATCAGGGGTGGTTGCATTGATACCGGCGGCCCGTAGGGCAGCACTATTGGCCAGGCCGATATGCAGGTCGCTTCGATTCATAAAGATCGGAATGTTGTCGCTGAGGCAGTCGATCCATTCTTTGCAGGGCAGCGGTGAACCCGGCCATGTTTCCTGGTCCCAGCCTCCGCCGGTCACCCACTGGCCCGGTTTTGCTTGCACTACTCGTTCGGCGATGCGACTGATGAATTCTTTAGGTCCACTGCAGCCGCGCAAGTTGACGGACTGCATGGAGAACCCGCCGGCAAGAAAATGGGTGTGGGCATCGATAAATCCCGGCAGGACTGTTTTCCCGTCGAGATCAACAGCAGGCGATTCGGGAATTTCCCGGGCTGCTACATCCAGAACGGACTGAGGGGACCCCAGGGCGATAATCCGTCCGGCTTTGGCAGCCAGCGCCTGTGCACGCGGCGCCGCCGGGTCGAGAGAATAAATGTTGGCATTGACAATGACAAGGTCATGCGAGGAATCGATATTCAAACCGGGTGACCTCCTGCTGAAGAATTATTTGCGAAAAAAAGCCCTGCTAATCTTTGCAGGCAGGAAAACAGCAATCAACGTGGAAAGGAATATTTCAACAAACACATTATAACGCGGATAAACCGGGGAGGGAATTACTTGCGCACAAAACACGGGTTTTTCGGACTGTTGCTGGCGGTGATGATCTGCGTTGCTCCGTGGAACGGGGCGGCTCTGGCGGAGAAGCTGCCGGATATCGTTGCTGTCGACATTTTAACAACCAATGATTTTCATGGAGCTTTGGTAGAGTCAGGTCGCAATCCGGGGGCAGCGAAATTTGCTGCATTGCTGCGCAGCGAGCGAGCCAAAAATCCTTACGGTTCAGTTTTTGTCAGTGCCGGCGATATGTTTCAGGGAAGTCCCGATTCCAATCTTCTCTACGGAAAAACCGTGGTTGAGGTATTGAATGCACTGAGCATGGACGCCATGACACTGGGAAATCATGAATTTGACTGGGGTCTGGAAAAATTGGCTGCCAGGGTGGCCGAATCCAAGTTTCCTTATGTATCGGCCAATGTCCGGGAAAAGGACGGACAAGGGCGATTAAGTTTTGTAAAACCTTTTGTTATACTGGAGCGCATGGGAGTCAAGATTGCCGTGATTGGTATTGTGACGCCGGAAACCGCTTATACGACCGGGCCGAAGATTGTCGCACCATTTGAATTCCGTGACCCGGCGGTGGTAGTTCGCGAAATAGTGCCGCGCGCTCAGGAACAGGGAGCGGATATTATTGTTGTACTCTCCCATCTGGCGGCAGAGCAGGACCCTGTCACCGGGCAAGTGACAGGAGATGCCGCACTATTGGCAGAGACCGTTTCCGGTATCGATGCAGTGGTCAGTGGACATTCACACAAGATTGTTGCCGGCAAAGTCAACGGGGTGCCGGTGGTTCAGGCCTATTACAATGGACGGGCGCTGGGCAAGATCAGCCTGGTCTATTCACGGCGCGAACATAAAGTGTTGCTTAGTCGCGTTCAGTCGATCGAAACCCCGACCAAATCGGTGACAGCCGACCGCGAAGTGCAGGCGATCGTTGATCGGTCACAGGCTGAGATTGTCCCTGTAAAAAACGTGGCGCTAGGCCGGACGGTGCAGGATCTGTCTCATGACCGTTATGAATTGTCGTTGCTGGGCCAGTGGTCGAGCGACGCGCTGCGTCAGGTCACCGGCGCAGACATTGCTTTCCAGAACGGCGGGGGGCTCAGAACCAGTATTCCCGCAGGAGCAATCACGATGGGGAACTTGTATGAGGTCATGCCGTTTGACAACACATTGGTGACGATGGACTTGACTGGCGAACAAGTACTTCAAGTTCTCAATCATGGGATTAATGGAAAAGCAGGAATGGTCCAGTTTTCCGGCCTGCAGGTTAACATTGACTCCAGCCGGCCATATGGCAGCCAACTGGTTGAAGTTCGTCTGTCTGACGGCAAACTGCTTGATCCGGCCGGAACCTATAAAATTGTGACCAATGATTTCATGGCATCCGGCGGCGACGAATTTACTGTATTGAAAACAGGCCGCAATATTACCGACACTTTTATTCCGCTGCGTGATGCGTTGGCCGAAGCGGTAAAAAAAGCCGGTACTCTAAATATTAAGAAGGATGAACGGCTGAAAGATTTGCGCGGTGCGCTATTGAAACCAGCGGCTTAATTAATAGGGAGGGACTGAAGTGCCAAGATTCGAGTATCGCTTGAATAATGCCGCCGAAGATTATCCCGTGCTCTATTTTTACGAAACGATGGATGAAGTCGAAGCGGCGATGCGGTTTGTTTGCGACTATTTTGTCAAAGAAGGCCGCACCTGGCTGAAAACCGCTTCGGCGATAGAGGCTGCCCAATATGTGATGTATATGGAGGAAGTCCCCACTGATACAGCAGAAGCCGGCAACGTTACACAACCGGTCATGCCGGGATGGATTGCCGTCGAAGTACGCGAGTATCGCGAAGGAACAACCGAATATCCCCTGATTCATCAGTTCGGCTTTCCCAGTCAAGTGCAGGCACTGGCTCACTTGATCGCGGATACAATGATTTTGTTCGGTCAGGAGTGGCAAAAGACTTCCAGCGAAATCGATGAAGACCGGCAAGCCTATATCTACTACTGTCGAAAGACCGAGGGGTGATGGCTATGGATTCGGGCAACACGGACCGGAGCAATAAGGTGGTTGGCTTGTTCTTGGCAGCCGCATTGACATTGACGCCGGGCTGCTCGATGAATCCTTTTGATTGGGGCCGCAACGAAGCCTCATGCACGGATGTGAACCGTGATGGGTATTGCGACGAAGACGGGCGCCCTGTTCCGACAGCGTCAAACCGCAGCTACCGGACCGGATTTTGGCCGTCCTACCGCTCTTATGGCGGCGGGAGCAGCTCGCAGACTTCTGTTTCCACATCTGCATCTTCTTCACGCGGAGTGTCCAGCGGATCAAAAGGCGGAATTGGCAGTTCATCCCGTTCCGGCGGCGGATCAAGCGGTGGATGAAATTTTTGCAACAGACTATATGCGGCGCAGGGAGGCCTTGTATGGGCCGCTGCGGACAGACGGTGTATTTACCTGGGAGTCGATGTATGGCGATGAATACGCGTTAGCTTCTGTTTTACCGATTACGACGGCTTTTTGCCAACAACTGCGGACGGCTGCGGAACGACTGGGAGGTGTGTATGCCCGTACCGCAGAAATTCTGATGAACTGTGATGATGAATTGCTGGCTGAGCTGGGGTTGCCGGAAGCGACCTGGTCTGCCGTAAGAACTTCTTTGCCGGCACTGCTGCCGACATTGATTGGTCGGTTTGACTTTGCCGCTACACCTGTAGGTCTAAAAATGCTTGAATTCAACGCAGAAACTCCGACGGATATCGTGGAAGCTTTTTATGTCAACGAGAAAGTCTGCAATTTTTTTGGTGTTACAAACCCTAATCACGGGTTGGACAAAAAAATAGCGCCGGTATTTGAGCGGGCGATCCGAGAATATCAACGCAACGGCAACACAGTGGACAGAATTGTGTTCAGCTCTGTCGACTGGCATGATGAAGATGCCGGTACAACTCGTTATTTGTTGAATCAATCTGGATTGGCTGCACAGTTTGTCCCTCTGTCGCAACTACGAGTTTATGATGACAGGCTGCAAGTGTGGGATGGGCAGAATCACACTCCGATAGACTTGATGTATCGATTGCATCCGCTGGAAAAATTGGCCGAGGAACAAGACTGCGACGGGTATCCGACCGGGCGGCATGTACTGGAAATCGCGGCTGCACAGCGGCTTGCCCTAATCAATCCCCCTGCGGCAATGCTTGCCCAGTCCAAAGCAACGCAGGCGCTCATTTGGAGTCTGCATGAAGACGGATCGTTCTTTACACCGGCAGAACACGAGACTATTGCAGAATATATGCTGCCGACCTATTTTGAGAATCGATTTCTTGGTCGCTGCGCCTATGTGACGAAGCCGATTTACGGGCGGGAGGGTGGAGCGGTAACGGTTTTTGGCGCAGACGGAATCGCGTGGGTGCGTGATGAAGAGGCTAATTACTGGGACCAGCCGGTTGTTTACCAGCAATATGTTGAATTGCCAAAACATACGGTCGAAACCATGAATGGACTGTATTGTGGTAGAATAATCTATGGGACATTTCTGCTGGACGGGCAAGGGTCGGGGATCGTGTCCCGGGTCGGCAGCCGTATAACAGGAAACATGGCATATTATCAACCGGTATGTATATCAACAGACGCGTCGAAAGGAGAATGAATCATGGTTTTGCAACAATGGTCCAGTTTTGTCAATTTCCTCACGTATCTGGTGGTAGCGATTCCACTGTTACTCATCGGAATTAAGATTTTTATGCTGCAAACTCCCTATAATGAAATGAAGATGATTCAAGAAGCAGCATGCTGTGATAAGACCGAAAAAGATGAGGCGGGGATTGCCATTGCCCATGACCTGGGCGGGAAAATTGTCGGCCAGGCTCTCGTGATGGCTTCGGCGGTATTTCACTCGGTCAGCATCGGTGACTTGATTATCTGGGGGATTGTCGGCATCATCTTTCAAGTTTTGGTTTACTATGCGTTCGAAAAACTCACAACATTTAAAGTGTCTGACGAACTGGTCAAAGGAAATATTGCCGTCGGCGTCTTTTCCTCACGGCTCAGTTTTGCGACAGGTTTGATTTTAGCGGCGCTGATTAGTTAATTGTTTCGCAGAGTTTGACAGAAATAGAATAGTTTAGTATGATAAAAAACGCAGGTGAAAAAGTCACTTTGCCTATCGATTCGTGGGGGCGTAGCTCAGCTGGGAGAGCGCTAGATTCGCATTTTAGAGGTCAGGGGTTCGATCCCCCTCGTCTCCACCACAAGAAATAC
>CAYLSL010000049.1:0-13665 GCA_964386615.1 uncultured Veillonellaceae bacterium | reverse complement strand
CACCAATATACCTACCAGAAGTGTCTTTATAAAAAACCGGCATGGGAATGGCATTGAGCAAAGCACGCAAAACCTGATTACCCCGGTTCATTGTCAAGAATCGATTGCGGGCTACACTGCGCAAAATTACCACCCTCCCTACGAAAAACGGCGTTTTCAAACGCTGCTGATCTTCCAGGCAAGCAACACTTCTGTCCCATCATCATTAAACGTCATCCGATCACTCAGCGCCAGCATCATCGGAATCCCCCGTCCCATTGCCGCATCTTCGACAAAAGCAAACAAATCTTCTTTGTTCGCCCGTAGCCGACGCAACATCACGTTACCGGCAAAACCCATCCGGGTACTCTTGACCCGGACAATAAACCGGCCACCAATCCGGTTGAACTTGATCCAAACTTTATGGCCACGGGCCATACCATCCCGGCATTCCAAAGCGTTCGCCAATGCTTCGTTGATTGCAACTTCTTGCATGGAATGCGGTACTCCGGTCACTTGCGCAATAATCGCAGCAATTCTTGGTTGCAGTTCCTGATAATGGCCCAAACTATCAATCTGGACCTTTTTCGGCCACCCCTCTTGATTCAGGGTTGCATCCGGAAAAGAAATAACCCGCAACCCAAGCACGGTTACATCATCTCGGCACTCAGGCGCTTGGGACAACGTTGACAAAAATTGCCGCATCAAATTCCAGTCGTGCAATGGAACTTCCCTTTGTCCTCGCAGCAAGTCACCCATCCCATCAGTACAAAAATACACCATATCACCTGCCACTAACGGCAAGATATGTAATTCAAACGTTTCGTCCGTATGAATACCCAGGTAACTGCCCGGACTCGACATCATTCCTGTTGAGGCTTGCGTTGCCGCCCAAAAATCAGACACACCGGCAGCAACCCAACGCAGTTCATGATTCTCCAGATCAACTTCAAATGCAATGGCAGCTGCCAGGGTATCTTCGGCAAAGTGCCGCACAGCCCGCTGATTTAGCAGCCGCATCTGCGCAGTCAATGACAAGTCCATTTCATTGATTTCCCGTAATATGACATGGAGGGCCGCCGCATGCAGTGCCGTCCCCAACCCATGTCCCATGGCGTCAATCAGAAATCCGCGCAGCACTTTTTTCTCGAAACGCCAGTCGATAAAATACAAATCGCCGCCTACATATAGATGCGGCTGATACATCGCCATCATTTCAAGATGTTCACTGCTCTGCAGCGGCGACAGCAACGCTTCCTGAATCGATTGGGCAGCCGAAGCATCGCGCAGGACTTCCTGTTCCCGGCGAATATCGGCCGAAATATCACGCAAAGTTGCCGCAAACACCTTGCGTCCCTGATATTGAACGACTGTACCGATTCGCACGACTGGCACGTGGGCACCGCGACGATTTCTCAGGGTTCGTCGTTCCGGCGGCAAAGCTCCGTCAAGTTCAGCTTGTTTAAGCATCTGAATAATATTTTGCGGTTCATCCACAGCAAGTTCAGTAATGTGAAAAGAACCTTCCTGCCGTAAATCATAACCAAATTGCTCGGCAAACTTGGCGTTTCCTTCAATCACCATGCCTGTCTCGAGATCAATCAGGATAATCGCCTCATAGGCCTGATCAATGACTGCCCGATAGCGCGACTCACTCTCGCGCAGCGATTCTTCCGCTTTTTTGCGGTCTGTGATATCCTGCCCCTGAGCGATAACCGATGACAGTGTCTCGCCATCGGATTCATAAATATTGGCGGAATTCCACAAAGCCAGACGAATTTCACCATCTTTGCGTTGAATCGGAATTTCCACAGTATCCCAATAGCGGCCAGCCCGCGACTGTTCAATCAACTGCAGCGACTGTTGACGAGTCTGGTCCGGAAACAGCATTTCCAGACTCCTGCCGATTACTGCTTCGGCAGTATAACCGGTCATTTCTTCAAATGCACGATTAAATCGCATGATTTGCAAACGGGGATTCCAGACGATGATCGGCGCATTGGCATAGTTAATCAAATTGGACAGATAACCACTACTCTCCCGCAGTTCTTCCAGGGTCTGGTTATGCCAGAATGCGATGGAAAGAAGTTCTGCCAACGCTTCAGATAATTCGAGGTCACGTGGCGTAAACGCTGTCGGTTTGTTCGCCAATCCCAACAGCCCGACCACATTCTCTTCAATCCGTAGCGGTACCAGCAACAAATTTGTCAGTTGCGGATGACCCTGTGGCAGTTTTGCCACAGGGCCATCATCACTAAAACTATTTTCGATCACAGATCTTCCGTCGCGGCAAACCTGTACCCGCAAGTTATGCGCCGAATCTACCACGTTAGCGGAAACATCGCAAACCAAATCGCCTGAATCGACCACCAGCGTTTCCGATTCTGTACCATCCTCGCCCAACAACGAGATATAACCACAGGTTGCGCCAGTTAGCTGTTTGGCATTATCAAACAACTGGCGGGCCTCAGATCTAAAATTGCGTGTACGCATGACAAGTCTGGCCGAATGGAGCAACATCTCGATTTCCCGAGTCTGTTGTCGCGACTCAGCCAGCAGTTTTTCCAGGAGGCTGTCTATCCGTTGCCGATCGGAGATGTCATAGACCATGGAGCAGAGATAGGATTTTCCTTCCCAAACAATTGGTGTGCTATATACATGCACGTCACAGACTCTGCCGTCGGACAGCCGATGACTAAAATAAAAATGCGCCCGTTGCTCGGATTGGGCTTGCCTGATTTCCTGCAGAATTTCCTCCTGCGACAAAGTATTGATCTGCGATACTTTCATGGTTCGTAGCACTTCGCGGCTCCAACCGTAGAAGGCTGCTGCAGAGGGGTTTGCATCGATGATGCTGCCATCGATCGGATCCACAATTAACATAATCGTCTGCTGAGTCTCAAACAAACTCCGATGCAGTGAGCGATCTTCCAATAATGGTTCCAGCATGACATGACGCCCGGTTGTATTTTCGACAAATACGGCAAATTTACCCGTTTCAGGCGAAAATGCATATACGCCATAATGTTGATTCAATTCCGCAGAATAATCTTCAAACCGCTCTGATTCGCCTGTCAGGGCTACACGGCCGTAACGTTCGATCCAGCTGGGTTCGATTCCCGGCAATACATCCAGGACTGTACGACCGATTATGGTTTCAGCTTGCAACCCGGTCATTTGCTCAAAAGATTTATTGATATAAAGAAATCGATAATTCACGGGATTACCTGTTTCATCACAGATAATTTCATGCAACGCAAATCCCTGCGGCAAATTATCAACTAGATTTAGATTCCATTCTTTGAGCGCATTGGGCTGCCATTGGATAGGTTTTTTCATAAAACACGCTCAACTCCTTTTTCCTGATGCAACACTTCCGGCATCCTGTATCAGACTAATTGTTTCACCAAGAGGACTTCATTGCCCTTCCGGCTATAAATGACTTCATCCATCCACGCCATCATAATCAGAATTCCCCTTCCCCCTTCTGCGTAGAGACGATCCAAAAATTCTGTTTCCATATCAGTTGACTTAAACATGGCTACACGCTGCTTTCCATCAAATCCCCGGCCAGCATCTTTGATCCGGACGACCAGGCGTCGACCGAACAAACTCATTTTTACCCGGACATCCATCGATTCACGCAATGCATTGGCCAGTGCCTCGCCAATGGCAATCTCAATTTTTGGTGCATCCGTAATTGAGACGCCGTATAATAAATCGCGAATCCGACTGCGAATTCGATCGTATTCCGCATAACGATGAAATTCCAGCCGTACCGGAAAACGTGGTTGGTCATTCACCCGGATGCAAACTGCAGAACAATCATCGCGCCGGCCTGGACTTGCTGCAATATCCCGCAACAACCTAACCATTGAGATAAAATTTGCCGTCGGCAACTCCGTGCTGCGAGATATAACATCAAATAAACCATCACTCATAAAGTAAAAAATATCTCCAGCTTTAATCGGTACAGTCCATTCCGTATACTCCGGATCTTCAAGTATTCCCAGCAGCGAACCGGGCCGTTTGACCAGTTCCGGCAATGCATGTGCTGAAGTCAGGAATCCATAAATACCGGCCGTAGAAAAGGTGAGTGTCTGCCGCTTGAAGTCAAACTCAAACCCCAGAGCCGCTGCAAATGTTTCATGGGTAAAATAACGCAACACATGGCGATTGACCCATTTCATTCTTGCGTCCAGACTCATCGGCGAATTCAAAACATCACGGAAATAAGTGCTTACGGCAATACATTGCAAAGCACTGGAAACACCGTGTCCGGATACATCAAGAATGAAGCCGGACAAGCGTTTGTGGTCTTCACTCCAGATGAAATCGAAAAAATCACCACTAACCAAATGATGAGGTTCATAAACCGTTTCAACCGACGCCATCAAATCATCGAAGCCACGCGGCAGCAAATCTTTTTGCACCCCGGACGCCATCGCAACATCACGCAGGATTAATCCCTGCAGTTTGCGTTCCGCCGACAAATCCCGGTTGGCAAACATAAATACACGCTTACCCGCATACTGGATAATCGTTGCAGCCCTTTCCACTTCAATGATTTGGCCATCCTTGCAGCGAATTCTCAGAATCCGCTCACCCATTTCCGTTCCATTGCGGATCGCATCTGCTCGACGGTCAATATTTTCTGTCGAATCGTCAACCAAATCGTAAATTGTCATTAATGACAATTCAGTTTCGCTATAGCCAAACATCGCCACACAATGCGGGTTGACTTCAAGAATCTTTTTCGTATCGATATCCACCAGTAAGATGGATTCGTTGGATTGTTGCATCATCGCCCGGTAGCGCTCTTCATTCTCCCGCAGCGCCTGTTCCATCCGTTTGCGGTCGGTAATATTATTGAAAACGCCCATAATATAATGGCGATCAGCACGAATAATCGGTACTCCGGTCGATTCCACCCAAACAATATTCCCCTGAAGACTTACCAGCCGATGCTCGCGTACACTGGTTATCGCTCCCGTCTTGTTTGCCTGAATGCGGCGTGAACTTTCGGCCCGGTCATCAGGATGAACAAAATCAAGGTAGCTATGACCGATCAGCTGTACCGGTCCAACAGCTTCCAGCATCAGTGCCAAGGATTCATTGACATAGACAAAACAATTGGTTTCATCGCGTAAGCCAATCCCTGCAGTTGAGTTCTCTGCCAATGCTTCGTACAATTGCTTGCTTTCCCGTAGTTCATCCGCGGCATTGTTGCGCATCTCGAGTTCCAAAATCAAACGACCATACAGCATCGTGGCTATCGGGTAAACCAGCAATACAGGCAAAGAAATATCCGCCAGAACTTTCCAGCGGATTGTTTCGGGCAGGATGAGCATACAAACTAACATGGCTACATGAATGACCAATCCTGAAACATAGAGAAATACGTTATTTTTTGGCCAGGCAAACCGATTCTGCATAAAACGAAACAACAGGCCCAGAAATACGGCAGATAAAATCGTCGCCATCCCTGCCCATAGCCCTACCCCGCCTTGCCAAATCCGCAGTACTCCCGTTAACCCAACCGCGACTGTTGCAGCTAAACCACCGCCAAATAGACCGACCGTTCCCAGCAAAATAGTTCGCCCATCAAAAATCAGTCCCGGCGAATACTGAACCGGCAATACCATACCGATCATCGCAACAATACCAAACAAGAGCCCCGCAATTAGCTGCCCTTTTACTGTTTTTATATCCCAGCGCCGGATGCTAACAGAATACAAGAATCCCAGCACTAGCAACAGCGTAATGTTGTTGACAATGCCGATAAAGAAATTTGGTTCCATACTGCCTCCTTTTTGCAGCCAAAGCCCTCAATGAAAAAGAGATGCAGGAGGTATCCTGCATCTCTTTTCGCCGCGCCACAGTATTTTCCCTGTTTTTGTAACAAATAAATGACGTTAAGGTTTTACAGTCGCTTTAAAAACCTGTTTTCCATCTTTCATTTCGATAATCACTGCACTTTTCACTGCGTCATGAGTTGCATTCAGCGTCGTTGCTCCCGTAATCGCCGGGAAGGCTTTAGTACTCGCCAGAGCGGCCTGAATTTTTTCTTTATCCAGGCTATTGGCCCGTTTGATCGCGTCAATCAGCAAATTAGCCGCATCATAACCGAGAACAGCCAATGCATCCGGAACCTGCCCATACTCTTTTTTATACGCCTCGACAAATGTCTTGGAAGCAGGACTGTTGTCTTCCACCGAGTAATGATTGGTAAAATAGGTATTATTCAACGCCGCCGCACTACCAATCTCGACCAGTTTCGGTGAATCCCAGCCGTCCCCGCCGACTACCGGCACGTTGATCCCCATTTCCCTGGCCTGTTTGACAATTTTACCAACTTCTTCATAGTAACCGGGTACATACAACACTTCGATATTCATCGATTTCAACTTGGTCAGCACCGACTTGAAATCCTGATCTTTCTGCAGATAGGCTTCTTCCGCCAGAATAGCGCCGCCGCCTTTGACATAAGCTTCACGGAAGAAAGCTGCCAACCCTTTACTGTAGTCGCTGCTGCTATCTACCATGACCGCCGCCTTTTTCAACTTAAGCGTATTCAGGACAAAATTTGCCCCGACCGTTCCTTGGAACGGGTCGATGAAACAAACCCGGTAGGTATAATCTTTGACTTTTTTAGTTTTTTCATCAACCGTCACTTTAGGATTGGTCGCACCAACGACCAAAAACGGTACTTTAGCCGATTCTGCAACACTGGAAGCAGCAATGGCATTCGAGCTGGCAAACCCGCCGGTTACTGCTACCACGCCATCTTGCATGGCCAATTTGGTCATTGCGTTTGCCGCTTCGGAAGGCTCACTTTTATTGTCGGCAATCACGGCAACTATTTGTTTTCCCAGCACGCCACCTTTTGCATTAGCTTCTTTAAATGCCATTTTGGCGCCATTGGCGGACGAAGTACCGAAAGTTGCATTGCCACCGGTCATCTCGTTGAGCAAGCCAATCTTGACGCTATTGGAGTCGGCGCTTTTACCGCAACCGGCCAATAATGCCCCCATTAGCAGCATTGCCGTCACTGCGGCGATCAGAATCAGTCCTTTTCTGTTCATCTGAAAATCCCCTCTCTCTCCCCTTTTGCCGGAGTTCATCGCCCAAAATAAAAAGAGCCAAATCAAATGATCTGACTCTGGCGACAAAACAATAGCATGGCAAAATAAAGCCACCCCATCTGCTCTGTCCTTTTGCCTGAGAGTTTCACCGGTCCATCGACCGATTTGCCCCTTCGGCGCCCTGCCAAGCGGCAGGGTCTCTCCAGAGTTCCATTCATTTACGGTTCTTGTTCGACAATCGCCTACTGTTCCGCAAACTTCACATGGACTGTTTTTATTAAGTTATGGACTATGAAATCCAACGCTTTTGATTATAGTGAAAAAGTGAACGTATTGTCAAGCCTTTCGCCGCAAAGTGATGAGACTGACTTCCGGCGGACAGTTGAGCCGGAACGGCAGCCAATGACCCGCGCCGCTGCTGACATAACCTATACTGTCTTTGTGCCGGTAAACGCCGCGCATGTAGGGATAGACAAAATCAAACATTGAGCGCTCACCCCAGCCAACCTGGCCGCCGTGAGTATGGCCGGCCAGCGTCAGGTTCACTTGCCTTGCAAAGCAGCCGGGCAAAAAATCCGGATGATGCGCCAGCATGAGTGTGAATTCCTGACCCGGAATGGCGCCATAGGCGACATCAAGGTATTTTTCCGCCGCCAAGCGCCGGGCCCGCGCATCGACATTCATCGGATAATCCACGCCGGCCATGAAAATTTTTCCGCCGTTATATGTCAGCTGCCGGTGTTGGTTGTCCAAAATATTGACGCCAAAGTTCTGAAGCACATTGCGAATCGGCGCCGCTCCACGCAGATGCTCGTGATTGCCCATGCAAAACCAGGCGCCAAGCGGCAAAGCAGAAAGCATCGGTTGCATTGCAGACATCGCCGCCGGTAGAATCCGGACGTCATCAACCAAATCACCGGTAATAGCCAGCAGGTCGGGGGCTGCTTGCTGCAACAGCGCGCTCATCTTTTGGATATCGCGGACCGAAACATAAGGACCGATATGGACGTCAGTCATGTGGCCAATTTTCAGACCGTCCAGCTCCGCTGGCAAGCCGGCGAAAACAAAATCCATTCGCCGCAGGACAACCCCGATTTCAGCATCAACAAGGCCCAGGGTGTTGAGCCCGGTCATGGCAACCGGCGGCGCCATGGCTGCATAGGATAGAAATGCCCGGCGAGTCATCAGCGATTTGTTCACTGCATTTTCACTTGCCGACGAACCGAACGCAACAGGATTGCTATGCGAACTATGCCAACGTTCAAGCAACAGGGTCAGCAACTTGGAAATCGGCCAGGCCAACAGCAACAACAACTGTAACACTGTCCAAAACGGACCGAAATAAAACACTACTGAAACAGCACTGGCCCCATCAAATTGGCCGGCAACCCGGATGCCCAGATAGGCAGCGGCGCTGAGCAAGGTAAAAGCTGCATATATGATTCGGAACTTGCGGCGCCGTTCCGGGCGAACCAACCGGCCAAGCCAGTAACTGTTGAGAAACGCCAACAGAAACAGCAGAAACAACACCGTAAGTGTAAATACGCCAATGCGCATCAATAATCCCTCATTTCGGTCGACGACGGAAATGCCACTTCTTCTCTTTCATGTTTTCTGCCGCGCGTCATTAATTCCATCACCGCAGCGTGCGGCGACAAATTCTCATAGAGCACCTGATACAGTGTGGCCGTGATCGGCATCGCCACGCCTTTTGCCTGTGCCAGTTTCCAGGCGGCGTCGGTAGCTCTTACTCCTTCGATAACCATCCCTGATTCTGCCTGGATTTCGCTGATCGTCCGGCCTGCGGCAATCGCCAGACCAGCTCGGCGATTTCGGCTGTGCGGGCTGGTGCAGGTAGCAATCAGGTCGCCCAGGCCGGCCAGGCCGGAAAAAGTGGCGGTCTCAGCACCGCAAGCTGCTCCCAGGCGAGCCATCTCAGTTAGTCCCCGCGTCATCAGGGCCGCCCGGGTGTTGTCGCCAAAACCCAGACCATCTGCAACCCCTGCAGCCAGGGCGATAATATTCTTTAATGCACCGGCCAGCTCCACGCCGGCCACATCATGATTGGTATATATTCTAAAATAATCCGTCATCAAAGCATCCTGAACCTGTTCAGCCAATTCACGATCCTTACTGGCAACCACCGCGGCGCTGGGAATTTTTCTTCCCACTTCTTCAGCATGGTTGGGACCGGACAAAACCGCCAGTCGGCCGGTTAAAGCAGGTATCTCCTGCAGCAACACTTCACTCATCCGCAAACAACTATCGGTTTCCAGTCCTTTGGCGACAGAAATCAGCTTGCATCCATGCGGCAGCAGCGGTGCAATTTGTCGGGCTGCCAGCCGCACTCCATGGGAAGGAGTTGCCAATATCAGTATTGCGGCATCTTTGATCGCCACCGCTGCATCTGCCAGGATCTGAACCGAATCCGGCAGGAATACCTCTGGTAAATACCTCTGATTGCAACGAGTCTGCCGCAGGCTTGAAACTAAATCAATATTTCGGGCATATAACCAAACCTCTGTGTGCCGCTGCGCCAACGTCGCCGCCAGAGCCGTACCCCAGCCGCCAGCACCGAACACTGTAATCTTCACCGTTGTCCTCCTAGGACTTCTTTTCTGCCGCTTTGATTTTCAGTTCCTCGCCCCGCAGCAATCGTCCGATATTCGGTCGGTGCCGGACGATTACAAAGGCCGCCGCTGCCACACCAAACAACAGGACTTCGTTACCGGCGCCAAACAGCCACATCAGCGGCGGCACCAGCGCTGCGGCGATAATCGAAGCCAATGAAACATACTTGGTCAAATAAACCACGATCGCCCAGACCAAAAAGACAATTACGGTGACTTTGGGCGCCAGCAATGCGATCACACCCAGACCGGTCGCAACACCCCGACCGCCTTTGAAACCAAGAAAAACAGACCAGTTGTGACCACTGATTGCGGCAATGCCGCCGATAACCTCGGCGAAGGAACTTCCCAGCAAAACGGTTCCCAGATAAACGCCGGCCATTCCTTTGGCCGTATCGCAAAGAAACACCAGCAAAGCCGGCCAACGCCCCAATACACGGTACGCATTGGTCGCACCGGTGTTGTTGCTGCCATGCTGCCGCAAATCAATCCCGTACAGCCACTGGCCGATCCAAAGCCCAAAAGGCAATGAACCAAGCAGATAACTTGCCAGAATAACTCCAGCCAGTTCCATGCGTTATTCCTCCTGCTGGCGTGGACGCACGACCAATTTGAGCGGCGTCCCCTCAAACCCGAACGCTTCCCGAAGTTTATTCTCCAAAAATCGCAAGTACGAGAAATGCATCAGCTCCTGATCGTTGACAAAAAATACGATCGTTGGCGGTCGCACGGATGCCTGGGTCGCGTAGAAAATTTTCAACTTGCGGCCACGGTCGGACGGCGGCGGATTGATTCCGACGGCGTCACGCACCACTTGGTTCAGCAAACTGGTGGAAACACGCATCGCATGTTGTTCCGCAACAAATTTTACGACTTCGGGAATCCGGGTTACCCTTTGTTTGGTCAATGCAGACAGGAATACCACCGGTGCGTATTGCATAAATCCGAGTTCCTGGCGCAGCATCTCGGTAAACCGCAATGAAGTCTTGCCATCTTTGTCCACCAAATCCCATTTGTTGACAACCAGCACCGAGGCCCGCCCCGACTCATGCACATAGCCGGCAATTTTCTTGTCCTGTTCGGAAACGCCATCCACAGCATCAATCAGCATCAAAACCACATCAGCCCGGTCGATCGCCCGTAGACTGCGGATAACGCTATACCGCTCCAAGGCCGCATCGATTCTTCCACGCCGACGCATGCCGGCCGTGTCCACAAAAATGAAGGTTACGCCGTCTTGTTTGAAGTAAGTGTCGACAGCATCGCGGGTCGTGCCGGGAATATTGCTTACTACAACCCGTTCCTTGCCCAATAATGCATTGACCAGCGACGATTTACCGACGTTAGGCCGTCCGACAACCGCTACCCTTATCGTGTCCGGTTCGTCTTCAACCGCTGTTTCTTCTGGTAGCGCCTGTACGATCGCATCCAGCAAATCGCCCAAATTCAGGGCATTAACTGCAGACACGGCAAAGGGTTCACCCAATCCCAGTCCGTAAAATTCATAACTGTCCGTCACGCCTTTGAGATTGTCGATTTTATTGACTGCCAGCACGACCGGTTTTTTTGTTGTCCGCAGCATCGTCACAATGGTCTGGTCGACATCGGTAATGCCAACTTTGCCATCGACGACAAACAAGATAACGTCAGCCTCTTCCATAGCCAGTTTGGCCTGATTCCGCATCGCCGGCAACAATTCATCGGTATCGCTGAAGTCAATGCCGCCCGTATCCACCAGGGCAAACTCATGCCCGGTCCATTCGGCATCAGCATAAATCCGGTCGCGGGTAACGCCGGGGGTATCGTCGACAATCGAAACCCGTTTTTCTGCAATCCGGTTAAACAAGGTCGATTTGCCCACATTAGGGCGCCCGACGATGGCTACGATTGGTTTTGCCATTTAATGATCAATCCCTTCACGACTATCGACGCCCTTGGAGTAAGGGTGTCGTATGTTCTTCATTTCAGTAACCAGGTCAGCCGCATCAAGCAAATCCTGGGGCGCCCAACAGCCGGTCGCGACCACTTCGGTCGCCCCCCGGCCGGAGGACAGGAATGAAATCACCGCTGCCTGTTCCAATAAACCACACGATAAGGCCACGTTAATTTCATCCAGTATAACTATATCATATTGTTGCGAACGGATAATTTCCTGCGCTTTGTCCCAGCCGGCCCCCGCCAGTTCAATATCGACCGGCTCCGGATTTTTCAGGTTGACAAAATCGTGCCGACCGACTGGAATGATCGTTAGTCCCGGCATCTTTTCCGCCAGGCGGACTTCGCCGTAAATATCGCTGTTTTTCATAAACTGAATCATGCAAACTTTCATTCCATGGCCGATCGCCCGCAAAGCAAGGCCCAGACTGGCCGTAGTCTTGCCTTTTCCATCGCCGGTATACACCTGCAACAATCCCAGTTTCTTCACCAAATTCATTCCTCCCCTGCCAATCGTTGCCGCAGTGCCAATGCTCCATCCGCAACCTGGACCGGAATGTCAACTATTTGTCTGAGTTCAGCCAGTGTCATCCCGTCGAGAAAAACCTCGGTTCCCTTGCGCAGGGTCGTTGCCGGTATAATCAGACGCTGCGGCTGCTTTGCCAAAGCTCGGACATGAGCGACAATATCGCTACCGGTTAGAAGTCCACTGACATTGACCGCCGAACCAAAAAACTGGTTTACTACGGCTTCCACCTGGATTGCAGTGGAAAGCGGCCGCAACAGTTCTGTCAGACTGGGGGCAAAAGCAGTTCCGGCGATGATCATGATTATATCTTCTGCTGTTTTTCTATTTACAACCAGTTTGCTGCAACCGCCGGCAGCCTCCCAGTCGGTGATAAAGCTGCGTACCAGGCCAATACCGTTTTCCAGTTGCGGATAGTCGTCATAAATCTCATCGGCCGGCAATGGTCGGCCAGCTTTCAGATAAAATTCATCAGAAAGATAAACAAAAGAATTGTCCGTTTCGGCCCGGAACTGCTGTTGCCAGCCAGCAACTTCATCCACTATGGCAGCCGCTTCAGAAGATGTAAAAGTCCTGAGCGGTTGGCAAGTCGTTCGAAAGCGGGTCAAGCCGACCGGCACAATCGCCAGGGACAGAATTTCCGGCCGCAATGCCGCCAATTCCCGGATTGTTCGCGTCAAATACTCACCATCATTATACTCGGGACATAAAACCACCTGGGTGTGCATTTCTATTCCGGCGTCGGCAAACCGCTGCAATTGCTCCATGATTCTGGCAGCGTGCGGGATTCCCAGCAAACGTTCGCGTAATGGGCCATCCGTTGTATGGACGGAAATATACAGCGGCGACAGATGCAGCCTGCGAATTCGCTGAAAATCAACCTCCGTCAGGTTGGTCAGTGTAACAAAGTTTCCATAAAGAAAAGACAGGCGATAATCATCGTCTTTCACATATAGCGTGTCGCGCAACCCTACAGGCATCTGGTCCACAAAACAAAAAATGCACTTGTTCGCACAGGTTCTCACCCGATCAAACACGGCACTCTCAAACTCGAATCCCAGCGCTTCATCCAATTTCTTTCTGATTCGTAACCGAACGATCTCGCCGGAATGTTTTTTCACTTCCAGCTCGACCCGTTCTTCTGACAACGCAAAACTTAAGTCAATCAAGTCCTGCAGCTTTTGGCCATTGACTCGCAGAATGGTATCGCCAATAACCAATCCAGCCGCTTCAGCCTTGCTCCCTGGCTGAATTGCTGAGATCAAAGCTCCTGATGACATTGTCCACGCTCCTTTGCCTGACAACGCTGGGCGTATTTTCGGGTTGAAATTCCACGTGCCTCAAGCCAGTGGGCAACAGATCCGCCAATGATCAGCGGATGATTTCGCAAGTCGCACAAACTTCTTCGCCCGAGCAGTAATAAAGTTTTTCGCAGCAGCATCAGATAATTTTCCAGCCAATTTACCGCCGCGTCGACACCGGCTTGTTCGGTTTGTCGCAACAGCGGTGT
>CAYLSL010000048.1:10831-13666 GCA_964386615.1 uncultured Veillonellaceae bacterium | reverse complement strand
CCCCAAAACACAAGTCTTTGATCACGTCAATACTTTTACGATGCGAATTCCGGATCCGAACAAGCCCTATGGGCAGTATGAATTCGATTACATGAACGTGGGAATTGAAAATACTGATTTTGCTACTTATATCAAGTACTTGAAATATGGTTATCAAAAAACATTTAAAGTTGGCGATTCTGTGAAGTATCTGGGTCCGTCCAGCGGCGGCAAGGAGTCGGTGGATGCATTTTTTGACCGGACTGTTCGTGATGCCAATACCGATTATACGAAAGCCGAAGGCGGCCAACCGAGGGTAATGTTGATCCCGGTGGTGGAGGCGATGTTGCCGCGGAACACGGTGTCAGGGACACCGATGAAAATTATCGGGTTCGTTGGTTTTTTTCTGGAAACCGTATATAAGGGAAGTTATGGTAAAACCTATTATGCCAAAGGCAAATTCATCAAAGATTTGAATGTTGGATCCGGTCAGACTAGCAATGATGCAACGATCGATTTTGGTGTCCGTACAATTCAACTGGTCCGATAAATACGATTGAATAGAAAGAATGTATAATAAAGAAAAAGAGGGGAATGACAACTATGTCATTGCTTGAACGGTTAGAGAATCAGAAAAAGGTTGAATCAGGAACAATAAATAAAATGGGTGAACGCCCCAAGGCTTCATCGCCGTTTCGTGCCGACCCGTTTCAATCGTTGAAAAGTAAGATTCATAAACGGATTGTCGGGGAACTGGGGATGGCCGACCTTGAACGCAGGCAACTGGAAGAGGCCGTAACCCAGATCGCCGATGTCTGCATGGATGAAGAACCGGTTCCGGTTCCCCGGGCGGAACGCAGCCGGATTATCTCGGAAGTCATGGATGAAGTGACTGGCTATGGTCCGATCCAATCATTGCTGAAAGACGAAAGCGTGTCCGAAGTTATGGTGAACGGACCCAACCAGGTATATGCCGAACGCAAGGGTAAATTGATATTGACCGATATTCGGTTCCGTGATGATGCACACGTCATGCACGTCATCGAAAAAATCGTCTCTCCGCTGGGACGACGGATTGATGAAAGCTCACCAATGGTTGATGCCCGTTTGCCTGACGGATCCCGTGTCAATGCGGTAATTCCGCCGCTAGCACTTAAAGGGCCTTCAATCACGATCCGGAAATTTGCCAAAGATCCTTTTACAGTCGATGATCTGGTCCGGTTTGGCACGTTCACCAAGGATATGGCCGATTTATTAAAGGCTTGTGTCGAAGGAAAATTAAACATCGTCGTTTCCGGCGGCACCGGTTCCGGCAAAACCACGACCTTGAATGTATTGTCTTCGTTTATTCCGGCAGAAGACCGCATCATAACCATTGAAGACGCAGCCGAGTTGCAGTTGCGCCAGGAACATGTGGTGACGCTCGAGACACGTCCGCCCAACATCGAAGGCAAAGGCGCCGTAACCATGCGTGACCTTGTCCGCAACTCCTTGCGGATGCGCCCGGATCGCATCGTGGTTGGTGAGGTGCGTGGCGGGGAAGCTCTCGACATGTTGCAGGCGATGAATACCGGCCATGACGGGTCGCTAACGACCGGACATGCCAATGCGCCGCGGGACATGCTCAGCCGGCTGGAGACAATGGTACTGATGGCAGGGATGGATTTGCCGGTGCGGGCGATTCGTGAACAGATCGCTTCAGCGGTTGACTTGATTGTGCAGCAGTCGCGTTTGCGCGATGGTAGCAGGAAAATAACGCATTTAACCGAAGTACAGGGTATGGAGGGTGATGTCATCACTCTGCAGGACATATTTGTTTTTGACCAGACGGGCTGCGATGAGCAGGGGAAAGTTATTGGCCGATTCAAACCAACCGGGATCCGCCCCAAGTTTTTGGATAAACTGTCGGCGAATGGGATTAATCTGCCCAACGAGACATTCTGGCCCAAGTAAGGAGCTGACTGCGATGCTGCTGATGATTACTGCGTTGACATTTATCGCGGTATTTATCCTGATCTATGTTGCGTTGATTACCTATGCTCCGGTGGCTGGAGCCGCGCAAATGCGCTTGAAGTCATTGGACAACCTGATGGACAATCGGGCCGGTTATGATGAGGAGCTGGCAACACCTTTTTCCCAGAGGATTCTTTCTCCGCTGACGGGGTCGCTGGCGGCGCGGTTGACCCGGTTCACACCGAAGGCGATTCGCCATATGGTGGAAGAAAAATTAGCGGCAGCGGGTGGCTTAGGTGGGATGGGCGCCAATGAATTTTTGTTGCTCAGTGTTTTTTTGGGAATTGGCTTGCCGATGCTTACGATTTTCGTGTCGACTGCTGCTGATGCGGCAGCTAATAAAGTGGTTGCGTTTGCCTTGTATGCATTGGCGGTGGGAATCTACCTGCCATTCTTTTTATTGAACCGCAAAATAAAAACCCGCCGTCACAGCATGGTGCGCGATTTACCGGATGTTTTGGATTTGCTGACTGTCAGCGTGGAAGCCGGACTGGGCTTTGACGGAGCGCTGCATAAACTGTCGGAAAAAATGAAAGGGGCGCTGGTGGAAGAATTCACCCGACTGCTCAATGAGATGCGGGTCGGTGTGCCGCGGCGCAGTGCCCTGCTGGCGATGGCCAATCGCTGCAATATTGAAGATGTATCGGTGTTTACGACTTCACTGGTGCAGGCGGACCAGTTGGGAGTCGGTATCGGCAATGTTCTGCGGGTCCAGTCGGCGGCTATGCGGGAGAAGCGAAGGCAACGGGCCCAGGAAATGGCGATGAAGGCCCCGGTCAAGATGCTGCTGCCGCTGGTTCTGTTTATTTTTCCCACAATATTTGTTATTCTGCTGGGCCCGGC
>CAYLSL010000048.1:0-10731 GCA_964386615.1 uncultured Veillonellaceae bacterium | reverse complement strand
AGAAAACCGGATTTTGCAAACGATACGAACCTTGCAGCCCGGTCAGACGGCAAAATTCTCTCAGGCAGCTTATGTGTTGGAGTTGCCGTGCGGTACACTGGACGCAACGGGAACCGAACCGGGCGATGTATTGGAAATAGTTGAGGACAACTGTCGCGGATAACCAGAGACACGCTGAATAATTCCGATTGCTGAGGATTTCGGTCTTGATTCGCAGCGATTTGCTGCTGCAATTTGTCGGACACGCAGAATGCTCCATCCGGTCGCTCTGCGCTAAAATCAACTTCCTGTTGATTTTCAGCGACAAATTTTGCAGCTTCATCGGTGAATGCTACGACCTCAATCCAAGGCGATCTTCATTATTTCAGCGTGTCCCCTTAAGTGCAGCAAATGAGTTGAGCAGGGGAGATTATTAGAAAAAGCGGAGGTTAAGCGTCAGCGTCGGAGCGATTCTAATCATCTCCACTATAAGCCTCCTTATCTGATTGTTGGCATCCGGTATCTCGCCGGATGCTGTTTTATTGTGGAAAAGTTTCCGCTTGTGATAAAATAATAAGACGATAGTAAGGAGGACTGGATTTTGCGGACGCAGCATGCGGCAAAAATGCCTTTTTTGGCTGCTATGCAGAGTTACCTGGCCGAAGCAGTTACGCCCTTTCATACGCCGGGGCATAAGTTCGGCAAAGGTGCGCACGAGAGTTTGCAGCAATTTGTCGGCAAATCGGCATTTTCGTTGGACCTGACTTGTGTACCAGGGCTCGGTGACCTTTTTGACAAACGGGGGCCGATTCAGGAATCGCAACGGCAGGCGGCAGAACTATATGGCGCCGATGCCAGTTACTATCTGATCAACGGGACGACCGGCGGAATTTATGCGATGATTTTAGCTACGGTTGGACCAGGCGACAAGATTATTGTGCCGCGTAATATCCACCGTTCGGTGATGGGCGGACTGATTTTATCCGGAGCGATTCCCGTTTTTGTAAGTCCGGCGATTGATTCGCAATTGCAAATTGCGATGAATACGACGGCGGAAAATTATGCAACTGCGATGCAGCTGCATCCCGATGCCAAAGCAGTACTTCTGCTCAATCCCACCTATTACGGCGTGGTCACGGAGATCGCAAAAATTACGGAGCAGGCGCATCAAATGGGCATGGTGGTGCTGGTCGATGAAGCACATGGCCCGCATCTGCACTTTTCGTCAGCATTGCCGTTGCAGGCGATTAACGCCGGCGCAGATATAGTGGTGCAGAGTACTCATAAAATATTGGCTGCAATGTCACAGGCGTCGATTTTGCATTGTTGCCGTGAACGAATCAATGTCGCCCGCCTGGAATCAATGCTGCAACTGGTCCAGTCCAGCAGCCCGAACTATTTGTTGTTGGCCTCGCTGGAATCGGCAGTTGCCCAGTTGACCGAAGCCGGACCACGGCTGGTCGACCAGTCGGTTTCATTGGCGGTGCAAGCCAGAGAGCGGATCAATCAGATTGGCAGGCTATATTGTTTTGGTGCTGAAAAGGTCGGTCAGCCCGGTGTTTCTGGACTAGACGCGACCAAACTCACCGTGACGGTCAGAGGGCTCGGAATATGCGGCAACACTGCAGAAACGTGGTTGCGGCAGTATGGCAAAGTACAGGCCGAATTGTCGGACATTAATAATGTATTATTTTTGGTGACACTGGCAGATGATGCTGCCTCCGTGAATCAGCTTGTTGCAGCATTGACAGGGCTGGCGGCCGCGTTTTCCGAGCGGGAAAGCACTGTTTCTTTTCCGGATCCGCCATCGGCTGAACCGGTGACGCTTGCAGCGATGTCGCCGCGTGACGCCGCCTTGGGGACTCACAAAACAGTTGATTTTGATGCCGCGGACGGGCATATTTGCGGTGAGACCATTACCAGTTATCCACCAGGTATTCCGTTGCTGTTTCCGGGTGAACGGATTACATCGGCAGCGATTGCCTATTGCCGGGCAATACAAAAACAGGGATTCAAAATACTGGGGCCGACAGACCCGTCGTTATTAAGTGTGGAAGTGGTGGCATAGTTGAGGGGTTTGTTCATTACGATAGAAGGCCCGGATGGCTCAGGCAAGTCGACCCAGATGAATCGGCTATGCCAGTTGCTGGAACAGCAGGGATTGCAAGTGGTGCAGACCCGTGAACCTGGCGGTACGGTGATTGCCGATAAAATCCGCGGTTTGCTGTTGGATCCGCTTCACAGGGAAATGACGCCACGTACGGAAGCACTGCTATATATGGCTGCCCGTGCCCAACATACCGCAGAACTGATCCTGCCCGCCCTGAACCAGGGTGTTGTAGTGATTTCTGACCGCTATGCCGATTCCAGTCTGGTGTATCAGGGTGTTGCCCGTGGTTTGCCACACAGCGAACTGACCTGGCTCAACCGATTTGCCACCGAAGGGGTAACGCCTGATCTGACCATACTGCTGGACGGGGCAGTTGACCGGCTTGCCTTGCGGGTTGCCGATCGCGGTAAACAGGATCGGCTGGACAGTGAGAGTCTTGCATTCCACCAGAGTGTGCGGGAAGGGTTTCTCGAACTGGCCAGGTCCGAACCGGCACGGATTCAGATAATTGATGCGGATCGGGACATCGAAGTGGTTTGGGCTGATATCAAAACTTGTGTGCTGGATTTTCTGATGAAAAGAGGGCGATCAGATGGCGCTGCGGATCAACAGTAAATCGCCGAACCGAACCCCCTCCCCGCTACCGGAGACAGAACCCCGGTTAAAAATCAATTCCCCACAGCGGACATTTTCTGTTGATCTGTCCAAGGAAGCCGACCAGCAAGTCCGACAACGGCTGGAAGAATTGCTGGGCAAGATTCAGCAGCAAGGCAAGCGGCTGGGCCAGACGCCGACCTACAGTGAACTGAAAGCTTACCGTGAATTGGTGAAAAAATTCATGTCCGAAGCGGTGGGGCAGATGTATGATGTAGAATCCGGCTCCGGCTGGGATCGCAGGGGACGGCAGAAAACCTATACACTGGTCAAGAAAATTGATGATACTCTCGAAGCGTTGACCGAAGATGTAAAGCTTGGACAGGAGCGGCAACTGGCGATTCTGGAAAAGATGGATTCGATCCGGGGTATGCTGGTTGACCTGTATACATGAATAAGGATGCACAGCGACCGGTTTCCTGGAATCAAGTAATTGGTCATCAGGCGGCAATCGCCCGCATCCGGCGTATGGTTGAACGGGACAAACTGCCGCATGCCCTTTTGTTTTCGGGTCCGGGCAATATTGGCAAACGATTGGTCGCCGAGATTATGGCAGCACAATTGCTGGGGACCGAACCTGCCTTGCTGGAGGGGCACCCGGACTATTGCCTGATCGGGCCCGAAGGGGCGCAGATCAGAATTGGTCAGGTGCGCGAAATTCAACGGATTGCCGGAATGGCGCCTGTGCGCGGCGCTTTTCGTATTTGTCTGATGGACCCGGCTGATAGTATGGACCCGCCAGCAGCAAATTGTTTGCTAAAAATCCTTGAAGAGCCGCCGGCAGGAATGATTTTTGTCTTGATTACGGCTTTCCCGCACGCCTTGTTATCGACGATCCGCTCACGGGCGGCGAATATTCGTTTTTATCCTCCGCCGGAACTGATAATGCCGGATCAGGGCGAACAAGCTGATCGGCAACAGGCATTTGAATTCTTGCAAAACATCGCCAAACCAGGCCTGGAGTGGCTTTGGCCGGCAGTTGCCGCGCTGGATGGGATGGAAAGTGCGCGGATTCTTGATATAATCAAACAATGGATTGTGCTATTGCGTGATGTGGCAGTTGTGAAAACTGGTGGAACCGGGGCGGGATCTGTCGGCGGCATTGCCGCCTCCGCGTTGATCACGCTCGGCAACGGCTGGGAAACATCGCGGCTTATCGCAGCAATTCAACTGGCGGAAACCACCAGGCGGCAATTGCAGCGGAATGCAAATGCCCGACTGATGTTGGAGTCATTGCTTATTCGGTCAGCGGACCTGTATTGGGGAGGAAAAGAAAATGCAGACCATCGTCGGAGTCCGGTTTAAGAAGGCCGGCAAGATATACTATTTTGATCCGGGAAATCTTGGTTTGGCCAAAGATGATCCTGTCATCGTCGAAACGGCCCGTGGTTTGGAGTTTGGCCATGTAGTGATTCCAGCGCGGCAGATGGCTGAAACAGATGTTGTGAACCCGTTGAAACCGGTACTGCGGAAAGCGACAGAAAAAGATATCGCCAAAGTTGCCGACAATGAAGCCCGGGAAGCGGAGGCATTGCGGATTTGTTCGCAAAAGATCGAAGCTCACAAACTGGATATGAATCTGGTCAGTGTAGAATACACTTTTGATGTTTCAAAAATCATTTTTTATTTTACAGCGGAAGGCCGGGTAGATTTCCGTGAGTTGGTCAAAGATCTGGCGGGAATATTCCGTACACGCATTGAACTGCGCCAGATCGGTGTCCGAGACGAAGCTAAAATGCTCGGCGGGATCGGCTGCTGTGGCCGTAGTCTTTGCTGTGCAACTTTTCTCGGCGATTTTGAACCGGTCTCGATTCGCATGGCTAAAGAGCAGAACTTGTCGCTTAATCCGGCAAAAATTTCCGGTATCTGCGGCCGGCTGATGTGTTGCTTAAAATATGAAAGCAATTTATACGGCGGACCAGGCTGCCGCAAGCAAGCACCGCCCAAACCAGGCGCACGGGTGATAGCGCCCGATGGCGAAGGCAGCGTTATTGCCGTCGATCCTGGACGTAATACCGTTTCTGTAAAACACAGCGACGGCACGGTTTCCCAGTTGCCGATTGCTGAAGTGGCCGAAAAAGATGATGACGGGTCAGCCTGAGCTGAAGCCAGGCGAAAGGATCGACAGTCTAGGTGTACGAAACTGGCTGGTTATCCAAAGCGAAGCGGCGTTCCGGTTTTCGATCGATGCGGTGTTGCTGGCTCATTTTGCATCTATTGGTGCGCGGGTCAGCGCAATTGATCTGGGAGCCGGCACTGGCGCGATAGCACTGTTTTTGCTGGCTCGGGGAGCTTCCCGTGTATCGGGAGTTGACAATAATCCCGACGTGGTTGATATGGCGACTCGAACAGCAGCAATGAATGGGTTGAGTGACCGATTGAGCTTTGTCTGTTGTGATGTAAAGGCGATTCGGAGTTGCTTTTCGGCTGGCGTCTGTGACCTGGTCACACTCAATCCGCCTTATAGACCAATGGCATCCGGTCGAATCAGCCCGGTCAGTGCAGTTGCCCAGGCACGGCATGAGACCACCGCCGGGTTGCAGGATTTTGTCAAAGCTGCCGAATTTCTGTTGCGCAATCGGGGCCGTTTTGCGATGATCCATCTGCCGGAACGACTGACCGATATCTGTGTAACCTTGCGCTCGGCGGGACTGGAGCCGAAACGGCTGCGCTTTGTGCATCCGTTCCATGATCGTCCGGCAAAAATGGTTATGGTTGAAGCGGTAAAAGGGGTAAAACCCGGTTTGTCTGTATTGCCGCCACTGGTGATTTATCAGAAACCGCATGAATATAATCCGGAAATTTCAAGCTATTATTCTGGCTAAAAATGAGGCGAAACCATTGTCCGTTGAGAGATGCGGCACGTTGTATCTTTGTGCGACGCCGATTGGCAACCTGGGTGATATGACGTTCCGAGCCGTAGATACTTTGCGGTCGGTTGGGCTGATCGCAGCGGAAGATACCCGGCACAGCCGCAAACTGACCAGTCATTTTGATATTCATGTCCCGTTGACCAGCTATCATGAGCACAACAGGCAGACCAAAGGGCCCGAACTGGTGGCAAAGCTACTGACGGGTATGGACATTGCGCTGGTCAGTGATGCAGGTTTGCCGGGCATCTCAGATCCTGGGGAAGGATTAGTCCAACTGGCGATTGAGGCCGGTGTGCGAGTGGTGCCGATTCCGGGCGCCAATGCGGCGTTGACGGCACTGGTTGCATCAGGGCTGGCTACCGACGAATTTTTGTTCATTGGCTTTCTGCCCAAGGCGACAGCGGCGCGGCGGGCAAAAATCAGAACCCTGCAAAACTTTGCCGTTTCCTTGTTGTTTTATGAATCGCCGCATCAATTGCTTAAGACACTGGCCGATTTATTGGCTGTTTTGGGAAACCGGCGGGCGGTGATTGGACGGGAGCTGACCAAGCTGCATGAGGAGTTTCGACGGGGACAACTCACTGAATTGATTGAGTGGTTCAAAGAGAATAAGCCTAGAGGCGAATTTTCCCTTGTCGTTGAAGGCGTTACCTCGCCCCCCTTGTCAGAATCGGCGGCAATGGTTGAAATGAGTGAAGAATTGTCGGACGGGGCAATTTTACAAGTTGTAAACCGGCTGATTTCCGCCGGCGTCAATAAAAAAGACGCTATCAAAATGACAGCGTCTCAGTTGGATCTACCGCGTAGGCGGGTGTATCAGCTGGTAGTAAAAGGCGACTGATTATTTTTTGGCGAGTTCGTGTTTGCAGCTGTTACAGATGCTTTTGCCGTGAAACAGGGAGATTTTTTCTTCACTTCCACAGAAAACACAAGCACTCGCGGGCTCGTATTTGGTGAGAATGATTCGATCACTTTCCACATAGATTTCCAGCGCATCTTTTTCATTGATGTTCAATGTGCGGCGGAGTTCGATTGGAATGACAACCCGACCTAATTCATCGACTTTGCGCACAATTCCAGTTGATTTCATGATCTTGATCCCCTCCTTTCTGGTTTGCAAGCACTTCGTGCTTTGCGTTCAAAATACCATATAATTACGCTAAAAGTCAACCTGTTATTTCCAAATACATAGAAAAACCCGCGGAAAATGAGGAAAATATCCATCAGATGCGGACAAGAAACGGGAGGTACAAAGTGAACAAAAAGCCTTTTTTCATCAGCACCCCAATCTACTATCCGAGCGACCGGTTGCACATCGGGCATGCCTATTGTACGACCATTGCCGATGCAGTGGCACGATACCATCGTTTGGCCGGGCGCGATGTTTTCTTTTTAACCGGTTCGGATGAACATGGACAAAAAATCCAGCGTAAGGCCGCCGAAAATGGGCTTAGTCCCATTCAATATGTCGACAAAATCGTGGCTTCCTTCCAGATGTTGTGGGAGAAGTTGGGGATCAGTCACGACGATTTTATCCGTACGACGGAATCGCGGCACCATGAAGTGGTTCAGGCGATTTTCCAAAAAATATTCGATCAGGGCGATATTTATAAAGCGGCTTATGAAGGTTGGTATTGTACGCCTTGTGAGACTTTTTGGCTGGAACGCCAGCTGACCGAAGGCAACTGCCCGGATTGCGGCCGTCCGGTAGAACGGGTCCAGGAAGAGAGTTATTTTTTCCGGATGTCCAAATATCAGGATCGGCTGTTAAAGCATATTGAAGACCACCCGGAGTTTATCCAGCCGATTTCCCGCCGCAATGAGATGGTCAATTTTATCAAGCAAGGCCTGGAAGACCTCTGCGTTTCCCGCACGACATTCGACTGGGGCATTCCTGTTCCCTTTGATCGCAAGCATGTCGTATATGTATGGTTTGACGCACTGACAAACTACATCACGGCTTCAGGCTATCTGCATGATCCGGAAAAATTTGCCCGCTACTGGCCGGCCGACATTCACCTGGTTGGCAAGGAAATTGTCCGGTTTCACTCGATTATTTGGCCGATCATCCTGATGGCGCTTGGCGTGGAGTTGCCGAAGCAGATTTATGGGCATGGCTGGCTGGTGGTGGAAGGCGACAAAATGTCCAAGTCCAAAGGGAACGTGGTTGACCCGGTGCTGTTAATTGAAGAGTTTGGCGCCGATGCGATCCGTTACTTTTTGCTGCGAGAAATTAACCTTGGACAAGACGGGAATTTTTCACGCGAAGCGCTGATCAAGCGGATTAATTCTGATCTTGCCAACGATCTGGGCAATCTTTTGCACCGGACCCTCAACATGATGCAACGTTACAATGGCGGCGTGCTTGGCGCCACCGAAGCGCCGGCGGCGATTGATGACGGGTTGCTCGATATGGCGCGGACTATTGCACCCCGTTATCGCGACATGATGGAAAAGATGGAGATCAATGGCGCGATTAAAGAGATCTGGCAACTGATCGGCCGGGCCAATAAATATATTGACGAAACCGAACCCTGGATCTTGGCCAAAGACCCGGCCAAGGCCGCCCGTTTGAATACTGTGTTGTATAATCTGCTGGAGGTACTTGCGATCGTATCGGTTTTGGTGGAGCCGTTCATGCCGGTGACGGCCGGACGGATCCGGAACCAGCTGGGATTGACGATGGAAATTTCTTCTGGAGCCATGGACAACTTGGGGTCATTTGACGCCAACGGGCAAATTCAGTCTGGCCAGAAAACCGGCAAACCGGAACCGATCTTCCCCCGTATCGAAGAGAAAGTGGAAGTGGAAGTTGTGGCAGAAACAAAACCGGCAGCGCAAGTTCAAGCTCCCATAGAGGGGATTGCCGAAATCTCGATCGACGATTTTGCCAAACTGGATTTGCGGACAGCGATTGTGACGGCGGCGGAAAAAGTGGAGAAAACGGATAAATTACTCAAATTGTCGGTTGATTTAGGCAGCGAACAACGTACCATCGTTTCCGGCATTTCGCAGTACTATTCGCCGGAAGACATGGTCGGCCGAACCGTAATTGTGATTGCCAACCTGAAACCGGCCAAAATCCGCGGCATTGAATCGCACGGAATGCTACTGGCTGCGTCGGATGCTGAACGGACAAAGTTATCGCTGGTTACCGCTCCCAACCTGCCAGCCGGCTGTAAAGTGAAATAATGCTGATTGATTCACACGCACATATCGATGATGCACGGTTTGATGCGGACCGCGATGCCGTACTGGAACGAGCGGCTGCCGCTGACCTGGAACTGATCATTAATATCGGCGCCGACATGGAGTCTTCGGCCCGCTCAATCGCTTTGGCAGAAAGGTACCCGCAAATTTATGCGACCGTCGGTATGCATCCGCATGATGCCAAGGAAATGAGGGAACAAGATTACAGTCAGCTGCTGCGCTGGGCAAGTCATCCCAAAGTCGTTGCCATCGGTGAAATCGGCCTGGATTACCATTACGACCTTTCGCCCCGCCCGGTGCAAAAGGAGGTGTTTCTGCGGCAACTCGACATTGCCCGTCAGACAGACAAACCGTTCGTTATTCATGAACGGGAAGCTCATGCCGATACCTTTGATATTATCCGCACGGCGGCCAAGGGGTTGTCGGGAGTGTTCCACTGTTTTTCCGGCAGTATCGAAACGGCCCGGGAGTATCTAAAGTTAGGGTTTTATATATCCGTTGCGGGACCGGTTACTTTTCCCAAATCGGCAAAAACCAAAGAAGTGGCGAAGTTCATACCGCTCGACCGATTGTTGATCGAGACGGATTCTCCGTATCTGACTCCGCAGGCATTTCGCGGCCGACGCAACGAACCGGCCCATGTTCGCCTGGTAGCCGAGGAAGTCGCCGAACTACGCAATTTGTCGTTGGCAGAAGTGGCGATGGCAACGACCGAAAATGCCCGACGTTTATTCAGGATTCCAGTGGTCTGAACCAGGGTTGATTTGACGGAGACTTTTTCTCTGTGCTATAATCCACTTTGTCCGGAAAAGGGGGGAGTCCTGTGTATCAATTTTCACACAACAGGCGGAACTACTTAAACGGCAGAGTTAAAGCGGCCATGATGATTTTGCTGCTTCTTGCGGCACTGTTTGTCAGCGGCTTCGTATGGGCGAATTCCAAAATAGTCATCAAGGTTGATGGCAAAGAAATCATTGCTGGCGCACTGGCGCCAGATCCCAAGGAAGTGCTTTCAGTTGCAGGGGTCGTATTAGGCTCCCGGGATGAATACCGCGTCGTTAAGAACGAAGCGGGTAAAGCGAGTGTTATTGAGGTATATCGTGCGATTCCGATGTCTGTGACAATCGGCTCAAAGGTCGAATTTGTCTGGTCCGGCAAGCCGACCGTGGGGGAAGTGGCAGAGGCGATGGGATATAGTTCCCGGTCTTATAAAACCGTGCCTGACGCTTCAACCCGGCCAACTGTAAGCATGAATATCCGACTATTGACTCTGTCAGATAAAATTGTGGAAAAGGAATTGCCCATTCCTTTTCCAATTATCCACCAACCTGATGCCATGATGGAAAAAGGCATGGAAGCGGTCGTGGAGCCCGGCGTGCCCGGTAAAAAGCTGGCCAAGGTCCGGCAAATGTTTGAAGAAGGCCGGGAAGCCGGCTTCGACATTCTGACTGAACAGGTCCTTGTCGAGCCCAAGCCGGAAATTTTGCGGGTCGGCACTCGTGAATCCAATGATCCGAGTCGCGGGACGATTCGGTTCAAAAAACTTTTGGTCATGGAAGCTACCGCTTACACTCCGTTTGACGATGGACAGTCAGGGATTACGGCTAGTGGAATTCCGGCCAGGCGTGGTATTATTGCCGTAGATCCGCGGGTGATTCCTTTGGGAACCCGAGTGTTTATCCCCGGTTACGGACTGGCATTGGCTGCCGATACTGGCGGGGCAATCAAGGGACATAAAGTAGATCTTTGTATCGAGGAGTATAACGAAGCCATTCGGTTCGGACGCCGCAAGGTGGAAGTCTATATTCTTGCCGATTAAGAAATTCAGCGAGACTTGCCTGTTGAGCAAGGCGGGACGAAGGTCCCGCTTTTCTTATCCCTGCGGCGCATGGTAAGATGATAGCA
>CAYLSL010000047.1:0-13858 GCA_964386615.1 uncultured Veillonellaceae bacterium | reverse complement strand
TCCGCGAAGGCGGCCGTACTGTCGGCGCCGGCGTTGTTACTGCGATCAACGACTAAAATAATTTGGTAGCCCGATGAATGTCAAGCGGAGGGCTGGCTATGATGCCGCTCTCCGCTTGTTTATTGCCGAGAAAACTATCATTGCCATTGTGTATTGACAGGGCATGCCAATTGTGATAGATTGTAAAAGCGGCATTTTGAACTAATATGTAAATTCGGTTAAAGAGGTGTGCAGTATGCGTAATGCAGTCACGTTGGCTTGCACGGAGTGTAAGCAACGCAACTATCAAACCAATAAGAATAAAAAGAACGATCCGGATCGCTTGGAATTTAACAAGTATTGCAAATTTTGCAAGAAGCATACCGCGCACAAAGAAACGAAATAACCTTTTCTTTTTAGTGCGATTTCAAACAGGGGTGTAGCTCAATTGGTAGAGTAGCGGTCTCCAAAACCGTTGGTTGCGGGTTCAAGTCCTGCCGCCCCTGCCATCTTTCAATAAATTTTCGATCGCGATCGAATAAATAGGATGTGACGATATGGCGGTTCAGGAAGTAGCGGTGCAAAGTCGAGGCCGACTGGCGAGGCTTACGCGGTTCCTGCGGGAAGTTAAGTCTGAGCTGAAGAAGGTTTCGTGGCCCAATAAGAAAGAACTGACGGCTAATACGATTGTGGTGTTGGTGTCGGTTTTTTTCGCTGCGACACTGATCTGGATTATCGACGGAATCTGTGCGAAAATCCTCAAACTTTTCTTGTTAGGTTAGAGGCGCATTGATGGAAGAAGAACGTCAATGGTATGTGATCCATACTTACTCTGGATATGAGAATAAAGTAAAAGCGAATCTGGAGCGCAAGATTCAGTCCATGGGCATGCAGACGGAGATTTTTCAGGTGCTGGTGCCGATGGAAGATGAAGTTGAAATCAAGGATGGCAAGCGGAAAGTCACAAAAAAGAAGATTTTCCCCGGCTATGTTTTGGTCGAAATGATCGTAAACGACAGGACTTGGTATGTGGTTAGAAACACGCCGGGTGTGACTGGATTCGTTGGGTCCGGCAGCAAGGCGATTCCGCTTAGCCCGCTTGAACTTAAACCGATATTGCGGGCGATGGGTGTTGAAGAACCTCGTCAGAAGATTGATGTCAAACCGCAGGAAGTAATCCGTATTGTAGCTGGTGCGTTTGAAAATTGGACGGCAACGGTAACGGATGTTTATATGGATCGAGGGAAGATCAGGGCTTTGGTAAATATGTTTGGCCGCGAAACTCCCGTTGAACTGGATTTTTCCCAAGTGGAGAAATTATAGAGACCTTTTAGACTCCGCATCCGGAGTCGGTGGGAGGGCTGTATGGCCCGCAATACCACATTTTGCACGTAAGGAGGTGTGAACACATGGCAAGAAAGATAATCAAAGTTGTAAAACTGCAAGTTCCTGCAGGGAAAGCGACCCCGGCACCCCCGGTTGGTCCTGCCCTTGGACAAGCTGGTGTCAATATCATGGCGTTCGTTAAGGATTTCAATGAAAGAACTGCCAAACAAGTTGGTTTGATCATTCCGGTTGAAATCACAGTTTTCGAAGACCGTTCCTTCACTTTTATCACCAAGACTCCGCCTGCCGCTATTCTGCTCAAGAAAGCAGCCGGAATCGAGACTGCTTCTGGTGAACCGAACAAAAAGAAAGTGGCAAAAGTATCCCGCGATAAAGTTCGCGAGATTGCTGAATCCAAGATGCCTGACCTGAATGCTGCCAACGTAGAGTCGGCAATGCGTATGGTCGAAGGCACGGCGCGCAGCATGGGTATCGACATCGTCGATTAGTTGCCGCAGCCTGTGGGAGGGTTTCCCGTTATAACCACAACAGCAGGAGGAAAAACTTATGGCCAAACACGGCAAGAAGTATCAAGAGTCAGCCAAGTTAATTGAAGCTGACAAAATATATGATCCAGAAGAGGCAATTTTGCTGATTCAGAAAATGCCATCGGTTAAATTCGATGCGACATTGGAAGTATCCGTGAAGCTCGGCGTTGATCCCAAACATGCCGATCAACAGGTCCGCGGTGCGGTCGTATTGCCGAATGGCACTGGCAAAACCAAGCGGGTTCTTGTCTTTGCCAAGGGCGAAAAAGCTAAAGAAGCGGAACTGGCGGGCGCTGACTTTGTCGGTGCCGAAGACATGGTGGAAAAAATTCAGGGTGGCTGGACTGATTTTGATGTCGCAGTCGCTACCCCTGATATGATGGGTACGGTTGGCCGACTGGGTAAAATCCTGGGACCAAAAGGCTTGATGCCGAATCCCAAAGTTGGTACCGTTACAATGGATGTAACCCGTGCGCTGAATGAAATCAAGGCTGGTAAGATCGAGTATCGTACCGATAAAGCCGGCAATATTCATGCACCGTTAGGTCGGATGTCTTTTGAAGCGGAGAAATTGTTGCAAAACTATTTCACTCTGATTGAGACGCTGATCAAAGCGAAACCGTCTGCCGCCAAAGGCACTTATGTGCGGAACATTACCCTGAGCTCGACCATGAGCCCGGGAGTGCCCGTCAACACACTCAAGCTGGCCGCGCGTAAAGACGCATAATTGGTTTCCATTGGTCCAATTAAATAGTTTGGCTGCAGACAGCAGGTACCTTTTCAGGTATAAGCATCGAAGTTCGATGCGCCCGCCGAGGCCGGAGCGATAGAATCGTGATGTTTGTCATGAGGTCTCCGGTGCTTGGCGCCGTGAGACCTTTTTGTGATATTTTTGGAAGGAGGTGGACTATATATGGTAATCCGCCCGGAAAAAGTGGCGATGATCGCCGAACTGAAAGAAACGATGAAAAATGCCAAAGGGGCTGTTTTGACCGACTACCGTGGGATCAAGGTTGCTCAGGACACCAAGCTGCGTCGTAAGATGCGCGAAGCCGGAGTAAAATACTCGGTAATCAAAAACAATATGGCGAGTATTGCAGCCAAAGAAGCTGGAATCGAAGGATTGGACGGCTATCTGAAAGGCCCGCTGGCGATGGTTTCTTCAGACAAGGACCCCGTAGCCGCGGCAAAACTGATTTCCGAATTCATTAAAGAGAATCGGATTATGGAAATCAAAGGCGGCCTGGTTGAAGGGAAAGTCATTGATGCTGACGGCGTTAAGGCTTTGGCCAACCTGCCCTCCCGCGAAGTATTGCTGGCCCGTTTGCTTGGCAGCATGCAGTCGCCGATCACTGGCTTTGTCACTGTCCTGCAGGGGAATATCCGCAACCTGGTTTATGCACTCGATGCAGTGCGCCAACAGAAAGAATCCGCCTAGTTTAAATAGAAAACATTATATTATTGGAGGAATGAAACATGAATAAAGAACAAATCATGGAAGCCATTGAGAAAATGACCGTACTCGAACTGTCCGAACTGGTAAAAGCGCTGGAAGAAAAATTTGGCGTATCCGCTTCGGCTCCTATGGCTGTCGCCGCTGCTCCTGCTGCTGCTGCCGCTGCTCCGGTTGCTGAAGAGCAAACAGAGTTTGACGTTATCCTTGCCTCGGCTGGCGCAGCCAAGATCAATGTCATCAAAGTTGTGCGCGAACTGACCGGTCTCGGCCTCAAAGAAGCCAAAGATCTGGTTGACGGTGCACCGAAGCCTGTCAAAGAGAAAATCTCGAAAGCAGATGCCGATGCTGTTAAAGCAAAATTGGTCGAAGCTGGAGCCACTGTCGAAATCAAGTAATTTCACAGACAGGTGGGCCGATTATTTCGCGCCCGCCTGTTTTTTTATCACCGCTTATTGTTGACAATTTGACATGTGTGTGATATCATCCTAAAATGCGGTAGTACTCTGTTTGAGGGGATGAAAAGCACGTTTATGTTATGAAAAAGCAAGGACTTCCTTTAATCGGAGAGCCTTGCTTGTTTTTGCTTTACAATACGATTTTGTTTCAACAGTGGAGGTGGGGGTCTGAATGTTCAATCCCGTGCAGGTAGGTAAACGGACACGCTATAGTTACGCCAAGATCGATGAAGTATTGGATATGCCCAATCTGATCGAAATTCAGAAAAAGTCCTATCAGTGGTTTCTCCAGACAGGACTGACGGAAATCTTCCGGGATATTTCACCAATCCAGGACTTTACTGGCAATTTGGTACTGTCTTTTGATGATTTTCGCCTGGGTGAATCCAAGTATGATGTGGAAGAGTGCAAAGAACGCGACGTTACTTATGCAGCTCCTTTAAATGTAAAGGTGCGGCTGGTTAACCGTGAGACTGGTGAAATCAAGGAACAAAATGTATTCATGGGTGATTTCCCGTTGATGACTGATAACGGGACGTTTATCATCAATGGCGCGGAGCGCGTAATCGTCAGCCAGCTGGTTCGTTCACCTGGTGTTTATTACGATGTTCAATTGGATGCAAATGGCAAGGAACTTTACTTCTCAACCATTATTCCGAATCGTGGCGCTTGGCTGGAATTGGAAACAGATTCGAATGATGTAGTGGCCGTGCGGGTCGACAGAACCCGCAAGCTGCCAGTTACCGTTCTGATTCGGGCTTTGGGTTGGGAATCGAATGAAACAATTTTGTCGTTGTTTGACGACAATCCGCGAATTCGCGCTACCTTGGAAGGTGGCAAAGATGACTCCAACGACCGGGATACTGCATTGCTAGAAATCTACAAACGACTTCGCCCCGGTGAACCGGCCACGATCGAAAACGCTGCCCAGTTGGTCGAATCGTTGTTTTTCGACTCCAAACGTTATGATCTGGCGACAGTCGGTCGTTATAAACTGACCAAGAAAATTGGCTGGCGGCGTCGTTTGCAGGGCGTATACCTCGATCGGGACATTGTTGACCGCAGCACTGGCGAAATCATCGTAGCGGCCCGGGATGCGCATGACAGCCCGGTCAAAGTCGATGAAGACATCCTTGACCGTATTGAAAAAAGCGGTATTTTTAGTGAAGAAGTGTTGGGCGACGGTCTGGTTGAAGTTTATGCCCGCGTCCATGAAGATCAAAAACCGGAAAAAATGTTGTGTACGCCGACTCCGACGGATTATAGCCGCCGAACCGTCACGAAGGCTGATATTATTGCTTCGATCAGCTATTTGCTCAACTTGGCGGAAGGATTCGGCACAAAAGACGACATCGACCATCTGGGCAACCGCCGTCTGCGCTCGGTCGGCGAATTGTTGCAAAATCAGTTCCGCATCGGATTGGCGCGGATGGAGCGGGTTGTACGTGAGCGTATGACGATTCAGGATGTAGATGTAATCACGCCACAGGCATTAATCAACATCAGGCCGGTTGTTGCGGCGATCAAGGAATTTTTTGGTTCCAGCCAGTTGTCCCAGTTCATGGACCAAACCAACCCGTTGGCGGAACTGACCCATAAGCGTCGCCTCAGTGCACTCGGACCTGGTGGTCTTAGCCGGGAGCGGGCTGGTTTTGAAGTGCGTGACGTTCACCACTCCCACTATGGACGCATGTGCCCGATTGAAACGCCGGAAGGTCCGAACATCGGACTGATTGGTTCGCTTTCTACTTTTGGCCGCGTCAATCAGTTCGGATTCATTGAAACCCCTTACCGCAAAGTGGACAAGAAAAATATGCGGGTAACGGAAGATGTACACTACCAGACTGCTGATGAAGAAGACGAGGTCGTCATCGCGCAGGCAAATGAAAAGTTGAACAAAGATGGCTGGTTTGCTGAAGAAAGTGTCAGCGTCCGCTATCGGGATCATATTTTGGAAGTGCCGGCGACAGAAGTCGACTATATGGACGTTTCGCCCAAACAGGTCGTTTCCATTGCGACTGCAATGATTCCGTTCCTGGAAAACGACGATGCCAACCGGGCCTTGATGGGTGCTAACATGCAGCGTCAGGCTGTCCCATTGCTGCGCCCCCAGGCTCCGCTAGTCGGAACCGGCATGGAAGCGAAAGCAGCGCGTGACTCCGGAGTCGTGGTGCTCGCAAAATCAGCTGGCGTAGTAGAACGTGCAACTGCCACTGAAATTATTGTGCGGCGCGAAGGCGAAAACGCCGGTGTTGACAAATATAAACTGCTTAAATATCTGCGCTCTAACCAGGGAACCTGCATTAATCAACGTCCGCTTGTTTACAAGGGGGAAGTTGTTGAAAAAGGCCAGGTGCTGGCTGACGGTCCCTCTACAGATCGTGGCGAACTGGCATTGGGCCGAAACATTCTGGTTGCGTTCATGCCGTGGGAAGGCTATAACTACGAAGACGCGATTCTGCTCAGCGAAAAAATCGTCAAAGAAGACGTGTTTACTTCTATTCATGTGGAAGAGTATGAGTGTGATTCGCGTGATACAAAACTGGGACCGGAAGAGATTACCCGTGACATTCCCAATGTGGCGGAAGAGGCGCTGGGTGACCTTGATGACCGTGGTATCATCCGGGTCGGCGCCGAAGTTCGACCGGGCGATATTCTGGTTGGCAAGGTAACGCCAAAAGGCGAAACGGAACTGACGGCTGAAGAACGTCTGCTAAGAGCCATTTTTGGCGAAAAAGCCCGCGAAGTCCGCGATACATCACTACGTGTGCCGCACGGTGAATCGGGCAAAGTTGTTGACGTTAAAGTATTTACTCGAGAAAACGGCGATGAACTGATGCCGGGAGTAAATCAACTGGTCCGTGTTTATATTGCCCAAAAACGCAAGATATCCGAAGGCGACAAGATGGCAGGCCGGCACGGTAACAAGGGTGTTGTGTCGCGAATCATGGCCGAAGAAGATATGCCGTTTTTGCCAGACGGAACACCGGTTCAGATCGTACTGAACCCGCTGGGCGTTCCGTCGCGTATGAACATCGGGCAGGTTCTCGAAACCCATCTTGGCTGGGCCATTTCGGCTCTGGGTCTGCAAATTGCCCATAAAGATCCCAACGTCGAAGCCAGACTGCGTGAAGCAGGTTATGATGTGAACCGCTGGGGGCTGCCGAAACCTGACGGCGTCGAAGAAGCGCGGGAAATGCAAAGAGGTTCGCATATCTGGCCCAATGCCTATGGCGACTGCGGCATTCATATTGCGACCCCGGTTTTTGATGGCGCAACTGAAGAAGAAGTTATTCGAACCCTGAAATTGGCCCAACTGCCTGCAGATGGAAAAACGAAACTGCGTGATGGCAGGACTGGTCTGGAGTTTGATAATCCGGTTACCGTTGGCTATGTGTATATGCTTAAACTGCATCACTTGGTTGATGACAAGATTCATGCCCGGTCCACCGGTCCGTACTCCCTGGTCACCCAACAACCGCTCGGCGGCAAAGCGCAGTTCGGTGGACAGCGTTTCGGTGAAATGGAAGTTTGGGCGTTGGAAGCTTACGGCGCCGCGTATACGCTCCAGGAATTGCTGACAGTGAAATCAGATGATATTGTTGGCCGCGTGAAAACCTATGAAGCGATTGTTAAAGGTGAAAATATTCCGGAGCCAGGAATTCCTGAATCGTTTAAAGTTCTGATGAAAGAATTGCAAAGTATCGGTCTGGATGTTGAAGTTCGCTCAGAAGACGGAAAAGCAATTCTGATTCGCGACTCAGACGATGATGTGCATGAAACAGCCAAAGAACTGGATTTGCCAATAGGCGGCGAATCGCGTTACCAACCGGTTCCTCGGGAACGAAAACCATCGCGTTTCAATGAAAAATCGGTTGAACCCAATGTTGATGCTGTGAAAGACTTCCTGGAAGATGAGGAAGAAGCGGATGAAGATATTCTGATAGGAATGTCGGAAATTGATCTGCTTCCATCCCCAAAAGTCGAAGATGACGCCGAACAACGCGCCCGGAAGAGTGTCAAGAAGGTCAAGGCCAAGGAAAAGAAGATTAATGTGCGCGACTTGCTTGACGAAGTCGATGATCTGGATCTGGACTCGCCGGGTTTGAACGATCTGGATGCAGATGACGACATTATTGAGTAATTAAGAGGGGAGCGATAGAATCTTGCAAGATGTGAATAATTTCGATTCGATGCGGATTGGCTTGGCCTCTCCCGAACAAATTGCGAGCTGGTCCCACGGTGAAGTGAAAAAACCGGAAACGATAAACTACCGGACTCTGAAACCAGAGCGGGATGGTTTGTTTTGCGAAAAAATCTTCGGGCCAACACGCGATTGGGAATGCCATTGCGGCAAATACAAGCGGATTCGCCATAAAGGTGTAGTTTGCGACCGCTGTGGCGTTGAAGTAACCAAATCAAAAGTTCGTCGGGATCGCATGGGGCATATCGATTTAGCAGCCCCGGTTTCCCATATCTGGTATTTCAAAGGAATTCCCAGCCGAATGGGGTTGATTCTCGACATTTCACCCCGGTCGCTGGAAAAAGTTCTGTATTTTGCAGCTTATATTGTGCTGGATCCGAAAGACACACCGTTGATGCGGCGGCAGCTGCTGACCGAAAAAGAGTATCGGGATTATTACGAGAAGTATGGTTCCCACTTTGAAGTCGGGATGGGCGCTGAAGCCATAAAACGTCTTTTGGAAGAACTTGACCTCGATAAAATGAGCCGTGAACTGCGCCAGGAGCTTAAGGAAGTCAGTGGGCAGCGCCGGATCAGAGCCATTCGCCGGTTGGAAGTTGTAGAAGCCTTCCGCAAATCAGGCAACAAACCACATTGGATGATTATGGATGTAGTGCCGGTTATTCCGCCGGAATTGCGTCCAATGGTCCAGTTGGACGGCGGTCGTTTCGCCACTTCGGATCTGAACGACCTCTATCGTCGGGTCATCAATCGCAACAACCGTCTTAAACGCCTGCTTGAACTCAAGGCGCCCGATATCATTGTCCGCAATGAAAAGCGGATGTTGCAGGAAGCAGTCGATGCATTGATCGACAATGGCCGCCGCGGTCGTCCGGTTACCGGCCCCGGCAATCGTCCGCTGAAGTCGTTAAGCGACATGCTTAAAGGCAAGCAGGGACGGTTCCGTCAGAATCTGCTCGGTAAGCGTGTCGATTACTCCGGTCGTTCGGTAATCGTGGTAGGCCCAGAACTGAAATTGCACCAATGCGGTTTACCCAAAGAAATGGCGCTGGAATTGTTCAAGCCGTTTGTGATGAAAAAACTGGTCAATGCCGGGCATGCGCATAATATCAAAAGTGCAAAACGGATGGTTGAACGGATGCGTCCGGAAGTCTGGGACGTGTTGGAAGAAGTAATCCGTGAGCACCCTGTGTTGCTTAACCGTGCTCCGACCCTTCACCGTTTGGGCATTCAGGCTTTCGAGCCGGTGTTGTCCGAAGGACGGGCGATCAAAATTCACCCCTTGGTCTGTACCGCTTACAACGCAGACTTTGACGGCGACCAAATGGCCGTACACGTGCCGCTGTCGGCTGAAGCACAGGCTGAAGCCCGTGTATTGATGCTGAGCGCCCATAATATCCTGTCCACCAAAGACGGCAGGCCGGTTGCTTCGCCGACGCAGGATATGGTTTTGGGTTCCTATTATCTGACGATCGAACGCGAAACCGATGCAAGCGACCTGCGCCGTAGCGAAGGGAATCCGCCGCGGGCGTTCTCCAGCGGCGACGAAGCCTTGCAGGCTTATCATTTCGGTTCGATTACCCTGCAGGAAAAAATCAGGATCAGGATTCCTGGGCATGGTCTGGTTACAACCACCATGGGGCGGTTCATTTTCAATGAAGCGCTGCCGCCAGAGCTGAAGCAATATAGCAGCGACGGAAAAGAACTCGGCAGACTGATGGACAAGAAAGAACTTGGAAAACTGATTGCGGAGTGTTATCGCCGGTTTGGCAATGCACAGACCGCAACGGTTCTTGATAAGATCAAGAAACTTGGTTTCACGTTTGCAACCCGCGCCGGCATTACCATTGCGATCTCCGATATCAAGATTCCGCCGCAAAAGCAAGTGATTATCGAAACAACCGACAAACAGGTTGAAAATATCAACAGCCACTATCGGAACGGATTATTGACCGGTGACGAGAGATATCTCAAAGTAGTTGAGTTATGGAAAAAGGCAACGGATGATGTTACTGATTCGTTGATGAAATCCCTCGACCGTTTGAATCCTGTCTATATGATGGCAACATCCGGCGCCCGCGGTAATGTCCAGCAGATTCGCCAATTGGCTGGTATGCGCGGACTGATGTCGGATCCTTCCGGACGAATTATTGACTTGCCGATCAAGGCGAATTTCCGTGAAGGTCTGACTGTTCTCGAATATTTCATTTCGACGCACGGTGCTCGTAAAGGTTTGGCGGATACGGCGCTGCGAACTGCAGACTCCGGTTATCTGACCCGCCGGCTTGTCGATGTCGCGCAAGATCTGATTGTACGTGAAGATGACTGCGATGTATTGAAATTTAATGTTTCTCGCGAGATCGAGCAAATGTTTGTTCAGCACGAAGCATCACTTGTTCCATTGAGACAATACCTTGACGGCAAAGTATTGACTGAGGATGCTGTAAGCAGTGCAACGGGTGAAGTCGTTGTTGCTGCCGGCAGTGCCTTGAACCTGATCACGATTGATCGTCTGTTTGCCGAACAGGTGCTGGAAATTAAAGTGCCTGAATTGATTCCTCTGACCTTGTCCCGTGAGCAAATCGGCGGCAATTTACGCGACATCATGATGCGGGAAATGCTTGACCGCAGTACCGAAGCTGATGTGGTGGATTCGGCAGGAACTTGCCTGCTGCCGGCTGGCACCAAAATTACCGAGGATCACATTGCCATGATGATAGAAGCAGATGTGCCCGGTGATATCCACATTCGTCGCAATGCTGTCAAGGGGATTGACGCCGAAGCGATTGTGGAAGAAGCGATCCGCGAACCCCTGGTGAAAGTGATTTCGCTTAAAACATCCGACCTGCGGCATCGGGCGCTTGGACAGATTGTCGGCGCTGAAGTTCGCAACTTGCAGAGCAAGAAAGTGGTTGCGGCAGCGGGTAGTGTACTGACCGCAGAACTCATTGCGGAAATTGTTGCAATGCAGGACGAGGTCAAAGTGCTGAATCAGGACCTCGCCGGCAGGAAATCGGCGGAACTCGTGCTTGATGATGCAGGAAATCCTGTTATTCAGGTTGGCGAACTGCTTGACGAAGTTAATAAAAAGCATATTTCGACACTATGGAATATGCGTAGCCACGAGGGCTCAATTGTTATTTGCAGCAACGTGATCGAAAAACTGCGGGATCGTATCGTTGGCAGAATTGCTGCCGAAGATATCGAAGATCCGCGTACTGGCGAAATTATTGTCCGCACCAATGAAGAAATTAGCGAAGACATTGTCGATCAAGTGGCTGCGGTCAGGGCTAAAGTATTGATTCGCTCTGTGTTAACCTGCAAATGCAAGTACGGAGTATGTGTCAAGTGTTATGCCCGCAATTTGGCCACCGGACGTATTGTTGACGTTGGTGAAGCGGTTGGAATTATTGCGGCTCAATCAATCGGTGAACCCGGTACTCAGCTGACGATGCGTACCTTCCATACCGGCGGGGTGGCATCAACCGGCGGACAGGCATCCGGCGGCGATATCACTTCGGGTTTGCCGCGTGTCGAGGAGTTGTTTGAAGCCCGCAAACCGAAACACCCAGCGGTGCTTACGGAAATTGACGGCCGCGTGGAACTTCGCGAAGCAAAAGGCGCCCGGCGCGCCGTGATTACGGCTTCTTCCGGTGAAGAGCGAATTTATCCGGTTCCTTATGGTTCAAGGATATTGGTTCGCGATGGACAGTGGGTAGAGCCGGGTGACCGACTGACAGATGGCCCGTTGAATCCGCACGACATCCTCCGCATCCGCGGATTGCGCGATACTCATCGATATATCGTGAGTGAAGTGCAAAAGGTCTATAAAGAACAGGGCGTTGAGATCAATGACAAACATATTGAAGTCATGGTCCGTCAGATGCTGCATAAAGTTAAAGTGGAAGAACCGGGCGATACTGAATTCTTGCCGGGTGAATATACAGACATCAACGCTTTTGAAGCAGAGAACCTAAAAGCGCTTGAGGCTGGTGGAGAACCGGCGGTGGCACGCCCAATCCTGCTGGGGATCACCAAAGCATCCTTGGCCACGGATTCGTTCCTGTCGGCAGCATCATTCCAGGAGACCACCAGGGTCTTGACCGATGCAGCCATTAAAGGGAAAGTCGACCCCTTGCTTGGTCTCAAAGAAAATGTTATCATTGGCAAGTTGATTCCTGCCGGTACAGGGATGAATCGTTACCGGAGCATCTTGCTCAAAAAGCCGAACTCAGTGCAAGCTGAAGCGTTGTAATTGTTCAAAGGGAAACCGCCAAGCGGCGGTTTCCCTTTGAAAACTAAGAACGATACTCGTGGTGCCGTGGACAATAAAAAATCAATAAAATAATCCGTTGACATGCATATAACTGAGTGATAAAATGTAAAAGCGCCTGTGGAGGAGTGTGGCTAATGGCCGCTGAAGCTCTAAATTTCAAGAAAGTACCCAAAGTAATCGGGATCAAACAAAGCATGAAAGCCGTCGAAAAAGCACAGGTTGTTTCGGTTTACATTGCAGAAGATGCCGATTCCCGGTTGATTCTTCCGTTGCAACAGGCATGTCTGGCGCAAAAAATACCTGTTGTTGGTGGAAACACGATGGAAGAGCTGGGAGTTGCCTGCGGTATTGATGTAGGCGCTGCTGCAATTGCGATCTTGAAATAAACTTATAGTATGCAGTGATGCATTCTGGGGAAATAATCATAAGGAGGTGTGGAAATGCCGACAATTAACCAATTAGTACGTCAAGGCAGAGAAGAGTTGGAGAAAAAATCCACTGCGCCGGCATTAAAAGAGTGCCCGCAAAAGCGTGGTGTTTGTACGAGAGTGTACACAACGACTCCCAAAAAACCGAACTCGGCATTGCGTAAAGTGGCACGTGTCCGCTTGACCAACGGTATTGAAGTGACATCGTACATCCCAGGCATTGGGCACAATTTGCAGGAGCACTCTGTCGTACTGATCAGAGGCGGTCGTGTAAAGGACTTGCCTGGTGTTCGCTATCATATTATCCGTGGCGCTCTCGATACGGCCGGTGTTGCGAAGCGCAACCAGTCGCGCTCCAAATACGGCGCGAAGCGTGGCAAGACTGCCGGAAAGAAATAAGGAGGGTTTTTCATGCCTAGAAAAGGTGCGGTACCGAAGCGTGACGTTTTGCCGGATCCCGTTTATCATTCTAAAACGGTTACTCGCTTCATCAATAAAATCATGTTGAGCGGCAAGAAAAGCGTTGCACAGGGCATCGTATATGCTGCATTCGAAACAATGGGTACAAAGACGGGCAAGGATCCGTTGGAACTGTTTGAAACAGCATTGAAGAATGTTATGCCGGTTCTGGAAGTCCGGGCTCGCCGTGTCGGTGGCGCGAACTATCAGGTGCCTGTCGAAGTGAGACCTGACCGTCGGTTTTCCCTGGGTGTCCGCTGGTTGGTAAACCAAGCGCGGGCGCGCAATGAAAAAACGATGCATGAGCGCTTGGCAGCTGAATTGTTGGATGCTTCGAACAACACCGGCGGTGCAGTGAAAAAACGCGATGATACTCACAAAATGGCAGAGGCCAATAAGGCATTTGCACATTATCGGTGGTAGAATTCTTAAGAAAATGTACGCGTAGGAGTGATGATTGTGGCCAGAAAATTCCCGCTTGACCAAACGAGAAATATCGGAATTATGGCCCACATTGACGCCGGCAAAACTACAACGACTGAACGGATCCTCTTTTACACGGGCCGCGTGCATAAGATGGGTGAAGTGCATGACGGCGCGGCGACGATGGACTGGATGGTGCAGGAGCAGGAACGGGGTATTACAATTACTTCGGCTGCAACGACATGCCAGTGGAATGGGCATCGTATAAACATTATTGATACACCAGGACACGTGGACTTTACGG
>CAYLSL010000046.1:0-14300 GCA_964386615.1 uncultured Veillonellaceae bacterium | reverse complement strand
TGGTGAGCTGGGCGCCCGAGTCACTGCCGGCGCCGGGTTCGGTCAGGCCGAACGCGCCGACCAGTTTGCCCTGGAACAGGGGTACCGAGTATTTTCTGCGTTGTTCTTCGGTGCCGTAGGCGAAAATCGGCCAGCCGTTCAGTGATATGGCGACAGAGTACGCACAACCGGTCGAAGCGCAGGCCTTGTTGATTTCAATGCTGGCCAGCACATAGGAGATCTGGTCGGCGCCGGCGCCGCCGTATTCGGTGGGATAAGGCAGCCCCATCAGGCCAAGCGGGGCAAATTTTTCTTTGAACATGTTGTAGATCGGCGTAAAGTCTTCGCCCTTATCCCAGGCTTTAGCGTTGGGAGCGACTTCTTTGGCTACAAGCTCTTTGGCCAGTTGCTGGATTTTTAATTGGTCTTCGGTAAATGCGAAATTCATTGTACACCATCCCTTTCCGTTATAAATTGTGCAATAATCCTACGCATCCGTTGCCGGTTTGGCCGGCGCCACGGGTGTCGCTTTGGGAACATAGGATTCCACCGTGAAGAACAGGCAGGCCGTACCGACTACCATGCCCCAGAAGCAAAGCCAGAAGGTGGATGCATAGGCATCGACCGGGAACTTGCCGGCAATCTTGCCGTAACCGTCCAGGAGACGACCCATGTATTGTTGGTAGAACGCGCCGCCGACGAAGTAGAACAGATTGAAGACGCCAATCGCCGTGCCTACCACTTTACGCGGCAGACGTTCGGAAATATGAGCGTAGTTGGTGATGTACACGCCGCCGAAAGCGCCCATGAAGAAGCAGAACGCCGACATCGTCGTTACAGTCCAGCCGCCGGGGCTCATCGCGATATACAGCCAGCCCAGCGTGTAAACAACCGCGCCGATGATGACGACTTTTTTACGGCTTTTCATGATCCGGTCAGAAATGAAGCCGGACAACGGACAACCGACGATCATGCCGATCGCCCACCAGGAAACCACATTGGCCGCCACTTGTTTGGTGAAGCCAAGAATATCCATCATGTAGGGAACCGCCCACAAGCCCTGGAATCCCATCATCGGGCCATACACGGCAAATGCATAGACGGCCAGCCAACGGAAGTTCCAGTTGGTTACCGACATTTTCAGGGCTTCTTTGAAGCCGATTGCATCATCCGCCGCCTGTTGCTCGGCTGTAACCACGATTCCGTCAACTTCGTTCAGACTGGGCAGACCCATATCCTGAGGACGGTTGCGGACGAACATATAGGTCAGTGCCGCCAGAACAACCGAAGCAGCGCCCAGATAATAGAAAGCTTCCCGCCAGCCGGTCATGCCGACAAATGCCGCCAGAGGAGCTGCCGCGCCCAGCGCGCCGACATTACCCACGGTCAGCAGAATACCGGTCAGGGTGGCAAATTCGTAAGGCCGGAACCATTGCGCCTGGATTTTCATGATCGGGATATACACAACAGCAACGCCGACCCCCATCATGACCCGGCCGACCAGTGCCCACTCATAGGTTTGCGCCAGGCCGAACAACGCGGTACCGATACCGGCAATGATGAAGAAGATGGTTACTGCCATGCGCGGTCCCATGAAGTCGGCCAAAATCCCCGAAGGAATCTGCATCGCCGCATACGGATAGAAATAGGCAGCCGATAAAAGTCCCATGCTGGCCGCGCTGATGCCGAATGCTTTCATCAGTTCTGGCGCCACCACTGCTGGTGCCACGCGATCAAAGTATACAAAAAAGTACACCAACCATAAGGTACCTAGCACAATCCACCGATAACTCAGCACTTTTTTCCGTTGCTCTTCCGTAACCGTTAGCATCACTTGTTGCCTCCTCTTATTTTATATATTATGGCTTTATGGCTACGCTCCATAGGATAGGGCACCAACTGCCATTCCCGCTTGTTTGTCCGCTGATGCGATGCTCGCCCCCCCTCATTGATCATTTTTCTGTTCGCTGCGGCTGGTACGATTTCGCTTGTTGTCCGAATTCTTTCTCTATGCTTATTCCTCGCAACTTTCATGCCAACACTGCATTAGTGTTGAAAAATCAGGCAAAGCAGTAATTAGGGCCACTTTAAATTAACAGAAAAAAACCAAAAGGACGATGCGATTTTGCATCGTCCTTTTGGTTAAAAAAGCTTAGCAGGCTTATTTTATAAGCTTCGCCGCCGAATGATGCTCCTCATCCGGCATCGATGCATTTACGCATCATATCGGGTGATCTGGTACTGCTTCATCTTGCGTACGATGGTGGACTGGTTGACTTCCAATACCCGGGCGACTTTGCGGGTTGAACCATGTTCGCCGAAAGCCCGTTCCAAAAGCAGCGCCTCCAGTTCCTCGACTGCCTGCTTATAGGGAACGACCCGATTCAACACGACAGCCTCGCCACCGTCCAGGATCAGTTCGTTCTTCAGCTGCATGGTTTCCGGCAAGTGGCACGGTTCGATATAAGGCTCGCTGACCAGCACAACCAAACGCTCCACCAGGTTTTCCATCTCGCGCACATTGCCCGGCCAGTCATAGTTCACCAACCGTTCCACCGCTGCCGGGGTGAAGCGTTTTTGCATGCCATATTTCTGATTGACCTTGCGCAGCATTTCATGCAGCAGCGGCGGGATATCTTCTCGGCGCTGCCGCAGCGGCGGAATCTGGATGCCGAACACATTAAGCCGGTAATACAAATCATCACGGAAAGCGCCGGCTTTCACCAATGCCGGCAGGTCCTTGTTGGTAGCCGCGATGACCCGCACATCCACCGGAATCGGTTTGACGCCGCCGACCCGGGTCAGTGTTTTCTCCTGCAACACCCGCAACAGCTTTACCTGCAGTCCCAGCGGCAATTCGCCGATTTCGTCAAGAAACAGCGTACCGGTGGAGGCCAGTTCGAACATGCCGGGTTTGCCGTCGCGTTTGGCGCCGGTAAAAGCACCGCCGGCATAACCGAACAACTCCGATTCAAGCAGGTTTTCCGGGATCGCCCCGCAGTTGATCTTGATAAACGGCTGGTTCTTGCGCCGGCTGAGCGAATGAATCTTGTTGGTGATCACTTCTTTGCCGACACCGGACTCGCCCATAATCAGCAGCGTCGAGTCAACCGTCGCGATCCGCGCTGCCATTTCAACGACCCTTTGCATCGCCGGACTTTTCGCAACCAGGTCTTCCATCTTCAATTGCTGCAGGCGAATTTGCTCCAGTTCGGAAACATAGCGCTGATTCAGTTCAACTGTGGCTTCCAGCTGACGCTGCAGCTGTTCCAGATCGGTCATGTCACGCACATTGACAACGATCTTCATCAAATCGCCATTTTCGTCAAACATCGGTGTGCCGGTCGCCATGACCTGGTTGCCTTTACGCGGCCCGGCCAAAATATTCACCAGCAGGGTCACTGTTTTTTTCTGTTCCAGGGCTGCAACGGCGGCGGATTTATCGTACCATTTGCTGTCAACCAGGTCGTGCGCCGTTTTGCCGATGATCTCGCCCCGCGGGAACCCGCAGATTTTTTCCCAGGCCGAGTTCACGCGGATCACTGTGCCGGTACTGTCGGCTATATAAAAGCCATCGTAAGAACTCTCAAAGATTGCATCCAGTTCCTTGACCGCCGAATTGGAGGTTTGCAGCTGATTGCAGACGGCATCGTATTCCGACACATCAAGGAAAACACTCATGGCGCCGACGCATTCCCCTTCATAGATCAGCGGCGTCCGGTTGGCCAGTATTTTTACTCCGTTGATTTCGGTCCGCACGCCGGTCATCGGCGTCATCTGGTTCACTGCGTCAAGCAGTCCCACGTTCGGGTCGAGTTCGGCGATATGTCGGCCAATCACTTCCGCCCTCTTACGTCCCAGTATCCGCTCGGCCGCCGGGTTGAATATCACGATTTTGCCTGCACTGTCAATTGCCAGAATTGCGTTATGCGACGCTTCGAGAATCTTGCGTTCCAATTCGGCGATTTGGCGAAAATAACGGCTGGTTTTCCGACCGATCAGTTTGGCTCGCATAAAGCCGATCAACTTTCCCGCCTCATCGACAAACGGCACAACGTCATTATAAATCGAGAGGTCGATCCGGTCATGCCGCGTCGTCATCAGCTGCGCCTTCAACTTTGTCAGGTTTCCTGATATTTCGCCCTTTTCCCGTAAACCATCGGCTTCAAACAGCAGAGTTCTCACGCAGATCATCCCCAGGTATTTTCCTGCAGGATCCTGCACCGGCAAAGAAAAATAGGGTACTTTACTGAAAATGGCCCTTGCTTCGTCAACTGACTGGGTTGAGGTCAAGACTGGTTCTTTGATCAGATCTTCTTCGCAAAGAAACATGTAAACGCCTCCCGCCGGATTGATCAGCATCCCGCCGTGAAATATTTCCACTATTTATGAATTACAATTCTAAATTAACCGATTTTTCCGACATAACAGAGTATGTTTCTATTTTCACATAAAACTGTTCGCTCGTCCACTCCAAATTATGACAAAAACAAACAGCAGGCAAACTAAAATTAATTTGCCTGCTGCCCGGATAACGGAGCTCTTTTAAAATCAGTCAGTTTCGCTTGAAGTAGGCAAGGCCGCAAACCAAAAACAGTACGCTGCCGGCAAGAAAGACCGCGTCATTGTCAAGCAGGTTGCCGGTAGCCAACAGGAGGGCGGCCAACAGAAGTCCAATCAGGGAAAGCATCCGGACTAGTACCCGAAAGCCTGACCCAGTCGGCGGTTATCAGCTGCGCCATGCAGGCTGCCGTCCGGCAGGATCATGATGCCCTGCGCGCCGCCAAAATAGGCGGATCGTTCCGGACGCAGGTTCACTTTGTGTCCGCGCGATTCCAGCTCGCGCACGACAACATCCATGTGATCGGCAAACTTATACTCGACAACCGGTTTTTCCAGCTGCGCTACCGCCGCGTTCGGATTATGCGAACGGGCGTCAAGGATTGCCGACTGCAGGTCCATCTTGAAATCAACCACATTGAGCACGATTCCCACCATCGTGGTGATGATGCGCGGGCCGCCCGGCGAACCCATGGTCAAAAACGGCTTGCCGTCTTTCAGCACGATCATCGGCGTGATGCTGCTGAGCGGGCGTTTGCCCGGCGCCGGGGCATTGTTGTGATCCGGGTTGTTCGCGACAAAGTCGTCCATTTCATCATTCATGATAATCCCGGTTCCGTCGACGATGACGCCGGAGCCGAAGAAATCATTGATCGTCTGGGTCACGGTGATCATATTGCCTTCTTTGTCGATGACCGAGAAGGAAGTGGTGCTGCCGGCCGAGTATTTGGCCGGATCGCCAAATTTAACCGCATTGTTGGCCTTGTCGGGGTCGATTGCCTTGCGGCGGTCTGCCGCGTATTTTTTGTCGGTCATGCCGGCCATCGGCACATTGACGAAGTCGGAGTCGGCCATGTATTTGTTGCGGTCGGAAAACGCCAGTTTTTGCGCTTCAATAAAGGTGTGCAGGAACTCGGAAGAACTGCGTCCCATCTTGGCAACATCATAACCTTCCATGATGTTGAGCATGTTGACGGCAGTCAATCCGCCGGAAGAAGGCGGCGGCGAGGTGATCAGCGTATAGCCGCGGTAAGTCCCCTGAACCGGCTCGCGCAGTTTCGCCTGGTACCTGGCCAGGTCGGCTTTGGTAATCCAGCCGCCGGCGTTCTTTGCATAGTAGGCATCGATTTTATCAGCGATTTCGCCTTTATAGAAAACATCGGCGCCACCGGCGGCGACTTTTTTCAGGGTCTCCGTCAGTGCGGTGTTTTTTACTACAGCACCTTCCTGCGCCGGCAGTCCGTCTTTATAGAAAATGCTCTTAAACGCCGGCATGGAGGGGGAGAATTTTTCAAACCGGTCAATGTTGTCCATGATGATCCCGTTCAGGTTCTTGGTCACCGGCAAGCCGGCTTCGGACTGCTTGATCGCCGGTGCAACGAGATCGGCCCAGCTTTTGCTGGCAAACTTGCTGTGCAGCATTTCCATGCCGCGCAGTTGTCCCGGCACGCCGCTGGCATAATAGCCGACGGTTGTCGCCATATCCTTGACTTTGCCGTTCGCATCGAGCGGATAGAAATCGGGCCGGGCCTGTGCCGGGGCCATTTCGCGGTAGTCGATGAAATAGGTTTTCTTGTCTTTGGCCGTATAAATCACGGCAAACCCGCCGCCGCCCATACCGGAAGCGTTCGGCTCAACCACATTCAGCATGAACGAGGTGGCGATCGCCGCATCAAAGGCATTGCCGCCATTTTTCAACACTGCCAGCCCAGCCTGGGCCGCCAGGGGATGTGCTGCCGCCACTACGCCGTTCTTGGCGATCACATCACGTTTTTCCGGCGGGTCGTAGGGACCGGCGGCCGCTGTAGCCACCACCGACAGCATCAACATTACCGCCAGGAACAAGGACATCCAGGATTGCAGTTTTTTCATCAAGTTTTCCCTCCTCATTTATTTTTGCATTGCGTTTCAACTAAAGGTAAGAACCGATCCCTTTCTTGACCATGTCATTGTACGAAGGGACCTTGTTCAGCACTACTGCCTGCGCCGGCTTCTTTTTTGACAGCACTGCCAGGAACTCATTGACGGCTGTTACATGGCGGGCCACCCGCAGGTCGATCGGCTGTCCTTTGGCGTCATAGGGCACAAACAGCCGGTTCAGTTTAGCCGCCCGCTCATACATGACATCCTTGCCGGTCAGCACCAGTTGTTCATTGGTTGCCCCGCGCAAACGGCCCTGCGCCGGGTTGGCCGTCTCCATCAGGATGGCCAGTGTGTCGGTGGCATCGCCCAGTTCCCGGTGCGACAATCCCCGCAGGCTTTTCGGCGAGGGTTCGAGGCCGATTTTCATGCCGTCCATCTGCAGGCCGATCGTGACTTCCGCCGCATATTCCATCGCCCGTTCATGGGCAACGATGGCGTTGATCACCGGATACTCCGGCGATGCTTCGTGCAGGTCAATCGTCATGCTCACCTTTTCTTGCTTGATCAACTGCACGATTCCGTAAGCGATCTGTTCGGTCAGGGTTCCGTCGGCCCGGCCCGGATAAGCCCGGTTCAGGTTGCGGGTCTCCGAACCCGACAGTTTTTGGCCGGAGGCTGCATGAACGTAAATATCGGGATCGGGCCACTGGTCAGTGGGGTTGGTCGCCCGTGAACCGAAGCGGAACCAACGCTCGCCGGAAGCGGCTTTCAGGCGGAACTGCTGCGGCGCGCCTTCGGTATAATCGGTGTGGCTAAAGCCACTGTTATTGGCACGGGGGATGATGATCATCCGCCCTTTGGCCGGCCGGGCATTTTCAATCAGCAGTACCGCACTGAGCATCGAGGACGGCTCGTTGGGGTGCGTACCGCCAAGCAGCAGCACTGTGCCGCCCGGCTTGCCGCTGTCCATCACATACACTGCGGTATCGCCGTTGGTTCCCCTGAGATTGGCAAAGTAGTGGCTAAGCTGTTTGATCTCGGTCACGCCGGGACCTTTGCGGATCGGTTCTTCTTTATGCATGCGCTGAAATTCGGGAGTCACGGCGGCTACGACCAAAAGCGCCGCTGCCAGAAGCACAAGCGCTGTTTTTTTACTGCCGGCAATCATGCTCATCACCCCGCCGTCATGCCAGCATCAACGCGCGCAGAATAAAGGGGATCAGCACCCATGCCGCGTTGACCTGAAACTTGAATTCTTTTTCCTTGATCATTTGCAGCACGATCAACAGGATTGCCGCGATCAGGATCAGTCGATACACGATCGTCATCATGCCAGTACACTCCTCATAGCACCAGCCGCGCAATCTGCGTGGCGTATTTGATCATCAGCACGCCGATGCCGATCGCAACCAGCGACGGCAGGATCAGCGGTTTGACGATCTTCAGGTAATCCGGTTCCTCGACCACCTGGGCTGCAATCACGGCCGTCAGCGCCACCGGCGGCATGAAGCTGCCCATTGCGGCGATCAGCGACATCCCGGAGGCGGTAATGATCAGATTTTGTCCAAGCATTGTCAGGATAAACGGCACTCCCAGCACACTGGCTGCGCCAAACACCGATATGCCGCCAAACAGCGGCAAGGTGACCGCGATACTGGCCAAAAGCAGCTCTGGCGGCAGGCTGAGGCTATTGACCGCAATGTTGCCCCGGATCCCGGTCAGGGTCATGATCTGGATCAGCATACCGACCCCCATCAGAATGCCGACGACGGGCAAAATCTCCGCCACGCCGGCCCGCGCCGTCTCCAGCAGGTTGAATTTGCGTCCGGCCAAGAGCGCCAGAGCGCTGCCGATGACAAAGGTCAGCGGCAAACGCGGATCAGGGAAAATCCCCGGCAGGGCCTTGGGCCCGATCATCAATACAACCAGAACGAGCAGCGGCAAATACAGCAAAAATCCGCCCGGCGCCCGTTCACGGCAGGCAAATTCCTCCACGACCGCCGCCATATCGGCGCGGCGGGCGTAGCCATAGCCCAGATAGAGTGTTGTCAGAATTGCCAGCGGCAATGTCATGTATAACAAAGGAAGATCAAAGCCGATATAGGGCATGTCAATGCCGCCGCCAATGATCATGACCACGATGTTCACCGGCGGTGCAATCATGCCGTATACCGAGGCCATTGCCACAATCGCGCCGGCCCGTTCGCGCGGCATGTTCATTTTTAACAATACCGGAACCAACAGCACGCCGGTTGAGAGAACCGATGCGGTGCAAGACCCGGTAATCATGCCCGGAAACATGATGATCAGCGTCATTGCCGTCAGCATGGTGGCCGGCGAGCGGCCGAACCGCAGCATCAGGTCGCAGGCCAGTGCATCCAGCAAGCCGTTGCGTTCGATGATTTTCATGAAAATCATCGCGGTGATCAGTACCAATGAAACATCGAGATAACCAAACATTCCTTCGACAAGGTGGCGCAGGGGAAAGCCATGTCCATCGGCAGCCGCCACCACCACGCTTGTCGCGGCCAGCGACAAGCCGACCGGCCACTTCAGCCCGGCAACCAGGCCGAGAAAAGTGATCAGCATCAACCCGAGCAGTATTGTTTCCTGTGACATATTTTGTTCCTCTCTTTATGTGGCAGGCTTATTTATAGGCCGCTTTAAGAAAACGCCCCGCATCGCCTACGGTGTCGGCCATGTCGAGAGGCGCTCCGCCGGCGGCATTGGTCATAAACCCGTCTTTGTTGCCGTCAGCCACGATGATCAGGTAATTGGCCGCAGCGGCGCTGATGGTGACGAACCGGTCGGTCAGGTCGCCCCGCCGGGCCTCGCCGCCCACATGCATGAACAGAATTTTTGTCCCGGCTTCTTTGGCCGCGGCAATCAACGCCTTGGCCCGCGCTTCTTCCTGGTCCTGATTGATGCCGGCTGCGCCAAGCCCCTTGGAACTGCCGCCTACGACCAGGATCAGGGTTTTATAGTCCTTTACAGCGCCAGCCGGCGCCAGGGTTTCATACGTATAAGCAATCCCTACCCGGTCAGCCAAAACCTTTACCAATTGTCCGTCCGCACTTTGGCCGACCGAAGTGATCAGCGTCGGCCCTTCAAAAATTGCCTCACCGAGACCAGCCGCCGACGCCACGCCGCCCGCGATCATCGCGCCAGTCAGCAATAGCACCGCCATCACACACATAGTCAGCCGCCAGATTTGTTTTCCCATTTTGAAATCACGCTTCCTTTCCCTTTGCACTTCTTTTTGTGCATTTTGTCTCTGCACATTCTGCTACTTATTCCAATTCAAACAATTTCAGACTTTTCCTGCCATTTGGCGAAAAAAAGTGAGGCTGCGACCAAAATCGCAGTCCCACTTTTTTCTTACATATATTCGATTTAGTGCCAAAACATCGCTGCTTGCGATTTTGGTTGCCAAAATAGTCGATTGCATTTGATTTTCACCTTCAATTCGTCGACGAAGAGTAAACGTATTTGCATGGAAAAATCGGCAAGGATGCAGATTTTAGGCCTCGCAGCGACGGAAGAAGCGTTTGAGGCCGACCTGCAAATCGATGACGCAAGTCGTTACGAATTGTGGTGAAAATATCTGCAAGAGACTTTTGGCACCAAAATCATATCAGTCCAGCGTGTGAATCACCATGCCGTCACGCAGCTTCGGCTCAAACCAGGTTGACTTGGGCGGCATGATTTCATTGGCGTCGGCCACCGCCATCAACTCTTCAATCGAGGTTGGGTATAGTGCAAAAGCGACAACAGCGCGACCGGAGTCGACCAGCCGCCGCAATTCGGCCATACCGCGGATGCCGCCGACAAAGCCGATCCGTTTGTCTGTGCGCGGGTCCTCTATCCCCAGCAGCGGCGCCAGCAGATTATTCTGCAGGATGTTCACGTCCAGGCGGCTGAGCGAATTGGTGTGGTCAAAAGTCCCCGGTTTCGGCGTCATCTGATACCAGGCGCCATCGAGGTACATGCCGAACCGATGCACCCGTTCCGGCTTGCCGGTAGCCTCGCCGCGGCCGCGCACCGGTTCCACGATGAATTTCTGCCCGATACGGGACAGGAACTCTTCCGCCGAAGTGGTGCCCCAATCATAGATGACACGGTTATAGTCGAGAATCCGCACTTCGTCGTGGGGGAACAGCACCGTCAGAAAATAGCCGGCGTTACGCCCGTTACTCAACCGGCTCACCCGGGCAGCCGCTGCGGCGCGATGATGCCCATCGGCGATATACAGTCGTTCCACGGTTTCAAACGCTGCTTCGATCGCGCCGACTGCCGCCGGGTCCGACAGAACCCAGAGACTGTGCCGGATTCCGTCTTCGGCAGTAAAGTTGTACACGGGGGGCGTGGCGGTGACTGCCGCAACCTGTTCCGCGACATCCTCGTTGCGCCGGTATACCAGAAACACCGGGCCGGTTTGCGCCCCACTGCCCAGGATATGGTCGACCCGGTCCTGTTCCTTGTCCGGACGGGTCAGTTCGTGTTTGCGGATGATGCCGGCTTCGTATTCCGCGACCGAGCATACCGCGGCAATCCCGGTCTGGACGTTTTTCCCCATCTGCTGCTGATAAATATAGTAACAGGCTTCCTTGTCCCGCCCCAACAGGCCGGTTTCGACAAATTCAGCCATTTTTTTGCCTGCCTGCTCATAGACGATGGCGGCATGCGGATCGGTTCCCTCCGGCAGGTCGACCTCGGCCCGGGTGACCCGCAGAAAGCTCTGCGGTTTTTGGGCGACCATCTCGCGGGCCTCCGCCGTGTCCATCACATCATAGGGCAGCGAGGCAAAATCCGCCGCGATCGCGGCTTGCGGGCGCAGCGCCCGGAAAGGCTTAACTTTGGCCATCTTGTTCTCTCCTTATACTTGCAGCGATTCGAAATTGACCAGCGTCGCGCCGACAATCCCGTCCACTGCCTTCAGTTGTTCGAGCACCGGCGTCGGAATCGGCGACTGCACGCTGAGCACCATCATCTGGTTGCCGGCTTTTTCCGAGCGTCCCACCTGCATGCTGGCAATGTTGATCGCATGGGACCCCAGGATCGTACCAACCTTGCCGATGATGCCGGGACGGTCGATATGCGGCCCGATCATCAACCAGCCATGCGGCAGGAAGTCGACCCGGTAGTCGTTGATCATCACAATGCGGCCTTCTTTGCCGAACAGGGTGCCTTTCACGCAGCAATAGTCCTTGTCGGTCGTGACCCGCACCTGAATCAGGTTGGCAAAGTTCTCGGTGTCCTTGTTCTTGACTTCCTTGATCTTGATGCCGCGTTCTTTGGCCATGCCCGGTGCGTTGACATAATTGATCGATTCCTGCAGGATCGGGCTGAGCGCGCCTTTGATCACGGCAACAGTCAGCAGTTTGGTATCGACCTCACTGATGTTACCGGCGTATTCCACGCTGATCGACTCGATCCGGCCCGGCGCCAGCGTTGCTGCCAGACAGCCCATATGCTCGGCCAGGTTGAAGTAGGGACGGATCACTTCCAGTACATGGGCCGGAATCGGCGCCATATTGACTGCCGTCGTCACCGGCTCGCCGCGCAGGGCAGCCAGTACGCCATGGGCGACATCGACCGCGACGCCGACCTGGGCTTCTGCCGTCGAGGCGCCGAGATGCGGCGTGGCAATGACTTTGGGATTTTTCAGCAGTGGATTGCTGGGATCGACCGGCTCTTTTTCAAATACGTCAATGGCGGCGCCGGCGACAATTCCCGCCTCGATGGCGTCATTGAGATCTGCTTCGTCAATCACGCCGCCGCGGGCGACGTTGATGATCCGGACGCCTTTTTTCATTTTGGCGAACGCAGTTTTATTGAGCAATTTTTTGGTATCCGCCGTCAGCGGCAGATGCAGCGTGATAAAATCGGCATTGGCAAAAATCTCGTCCAGTTCGGCCAGTTGCACGCCGAGGGCTTCGGCCCGGTCGGCCCGGATAAACGGATCATAGGCCAGTATGTTCATTTCCATGGCCAGCGCCCGTTTGGCAACGCCGCTGCCAATCCGGCCCATGCCAAGGATGCCGAGGGTTTTGCCGCGCACTTCCACGCCGGTAAATTTGGGCCGTTCCCACAGACCGTTTTGCAGCGACGCATAGGCTTGCGGCACATTGCGGGCCAGTGCCAGCATCATCGCCATCGTATGTTCGGTCGCGGCAATCGTGTTGCCTTCCGGTGCGTTCAGGACAATAATCCCTTTTTGCGTGGCCGCTTCGACATCGATATTGTCGACGCCTACTCCGGCCCGGCCGATGACTTTCAGGTTTTTGGCGGCAGCAATGACTTCTTTGGTCACTTTGGTTTCGCTGCGCACGACCAGTGCGTCATAGTCGGGAATCGTGGCAATCAGTTGATCCTGGGTCATTTTCTGGATGCTGTCGACCGGGAATTCCTTGGTGAGTATATCGACGCCGGCTTGCGCCACCGGGTCGCTGACAAGTATCTTCGGCATGTTGTTTATCCCTCCAAAATTAGTTTATGCTTTGTTCGCTTTTTGTATATGGTTGCTTGTTCACAGTTCGCTTGCCGGCGTTCATGTTGGTTCTGATCTGAAAAACGGCAAGTGCTTTTGATTTGAGTCGTGACATTCGTCGATGAAGAAGTGACGGGTGTGTAGCAAAATCGACAGGATGTCGATTTCAGGCCCGAGCGACCGGATGGAGCATTCGGGCTGGCAAGAAACCGGCACTTCGATTCGTTACGAATGTAGACGAAAATCTGTGCACTGGAGATTTGCAGTCAGAACCAGCAACCACCATCAACTCTCTAGCCTCAGCCGTTTTCTTTTTGAAACTTCAGCATCAAATCGCGCAGTGCCTGGCAGGATTCGAGCGGCACCGCGTTGTAGGCCGAGGCGCGGCAGCCACCGACGGATCGGTGTCCGGCCAGTCCTACGAATCCAGCCTGCTTGGCTTCGGCGAGGAATTTCTTTTCCAGTTCTTCGCTGGCCAGATTGAAGGTGATATTCATCCGCGAACGGGCCGCCGGTACGGCGTGCCCCTTGTAAAAGCCGTTGCTGGCATCGATCGCATCATAGACGAGCGCTGCTTTCGCTTCGTTGCGGGCCGTGATCGCCGCCAGGCCGCCCTGCTGTTTCATCCACTCCAGCACCAGCCCCATCAGGTAGATGCCGAACGTCGGCGGCGTGTTATACAGGGAGTTTTCCTTGGCGAACGTGCCGTATTTGAGCATGGTCGGCAGCTGGGGATTGGCGGTGGCCAGGAAAGATTTCTTAATGATGACCAGCGTCACTCCCGCCGGGCCGAGATTTTTCTGGGCGCCGGCATAGATCATGCTGAACTTGCTGACGTCGACCGGGCGCGACAGGATGTCGCTCGACATGTCGGCAACGAGCGGCACGTCACCTGTATCGGGAAATTCACGCCACTGCGTGCCAAAAATCGTATTGTTGGAAGTAAGGTGCACGTAGGCGGTATCCGGTTCAATCTTTACTTCGCTGAGGGCAGGAATGCTGCTGTGCTTGCCGGCTTTCGAGCTGGCCGCTTCGTAGGTTTCGCCCAGTTTCTTCGCTTCTTCCAGTGCTTTCTCCGACCAGACGCCTGTCATCACATAGGCGGCCTTTTTGCCGGCCGGCAGAAAGTTCAGCGGAATCATCGCGAATTGAAGACTGGCGCCGCCCTGCAGGAACAGTACATCATAGTCCTCGGGAATCGCCATCAGTTCGCGCAGCAGCGCGATGGTTTGATTGTGCACCGCTTCGTACTCTTTGCCGCGATGGCTCATTTCCATGACGGACATGCCCGCGCCCCCGAAGTCGAGCAGTTCAGACTGCGCTTTTTGCAACACGGACAACGGCAAGGCCGAAGGTCCTGCGTTGAAGTTGTGGGCCCGGTTTGTACTTGTTGACACACGAATCACTC
>CAYLSL010000045.1:0-14915 GCA_964386615.1 uncultured Veillonellaceae bacterium | reverse complement strand
AGATCACCCAGATCTACGAAGGCACCAACCAGGCCCAGTGCATGGTTATTGCCGGCTCGGTCTGCCGGTAAAAAGCTGCCCGGGAATACATCTGGAACAATCGCCGTTAATTTGTTATCATAACGAATAAGTGGAATCTCTGTGCGCGTTTGCAACAACGAGGGAGCCGGTGGATGAAACCTGCCGGTTCCTTTGTTATCTGTGCGGCAAAAGGAAGGAATTCATGAAGAAATACCTGGGACCGGCATATCTGACTCTGGCGGCCAGTTTGTGGGGCGGCGTCTATGTAGTGAGCAAGGTGGTGCTGGATGTGCTGCCGGCGCTGGAATTGATCTGGCTTCGCTATTTGCTGGCTTTGGTTACATTAGCGGTCTTTGCGACATTGAATGGCGAATCCTGGCGATTGCCGCGCAAATCGCTGCCGCTGGTGGGACTCATTGGTCTTGTCGGCTACTTTCTGTCGATTTGGGCCCAATTTGCCGGAACTCATTTATCCTCGGCCCAGATGGGGTCGGTCATTACATCAGCCACACCCGCATTTATGGTCATTTTTGCCAGAATATTGCTGAAGGAAGCGATTACGGCCCGCAAGGCGATTTCTTTGCTGCTGGCGACCATCGGTGTGCTGTGCATTGTGGGCATTGGCGATGCGGGCGAGAGTTTTCGTCTGGGCGGGCTGATTCTTGTTTTGGCGGCGCTCACCTGGGCTTTGATGTCGGTGCTGATTAAGAAGGTTCCGCCGGAGGCTTCGCTGATCGTGGTGACTGCCTATGCGATTCTGGTGGCGACCATTGCCATGACTCCATTGGCTCTGTCGCAAATGCAAGAGGTTCATTTGCAGGTATTGTCGCAACCGAAGGTATGGAGCGGCTTGCTCTATATGGGTACTGTTTCCACCGCCGGCGCATTTTATTTTTGGAACAAAGGCTTGCAAATGGTGGAAGCCGGTAGCGGCAGCCTGTATTTTTTCTTTCAGCCGTTGGTAGGCACGTTGCTTGGTTGGCTGTTTTTGGGCGAGCAAGTAGGTTGGTCGTTCTGGTTGGGGGCGGCGCTGATTTTTACCGGGGTATTGCTGGTGATTCGTGAATAGTTGACCTGAGAAAAAGGAATGCATGACAAAATTTTTCATATGCATTGCAAGAAACCGGGAAAAACTTCTTGATAAGTTTTCCCCGGTTTCTTTTCGTTAATAGCCTTGCTATCGTTGGCGTTTAATAAATGAATAACAGTAAATAAATTGAAAATGATAAAGATTATCATAAACTATTGACAGCGGCAAACAATTGGCATAACATAAACACAAATGAAAAATATTATCATTGAAACTCGTGAACGGAGAGGATAAGATGAATAAAACTCTTGACGCATTGTTGCCGGGCGAGGCGGGTATTATTAGTAGGGTAAGCGGAGGTGGTGCAATCAAGCGCCGCATTATGGATATGGGCCTGATCGCGGGGACAATGGTGCATGTTCAAAAATATGCACCGCTGGGCGATCCGATGGAGATTAAAGTGAAGAATTTTAATTTGTCCTTGCGAAAAATGGAAGCGGCCCTAATTGAAGTGAATCCAATGGAGGCGAAATAACGATGAGCTCAGCATGCATGACGGTTGCCCTGGCGGGAAATCCCAATTCAGGAAAAACAACAATATTTAATAACATTACGGGCGCCAGGCAACATGTAGGAAATTATGCCGGAGTAACAGTGGAACGTCGTGAAGGGTTCCGACGTTTTCATGAAAAAGATTTGATGCTGATTGATCTGCCGGGAACATACAGTTTAACTGCCAATTCTCTGGATGAAGTGGTTGCCCGCAACGTCATTATCGATGAGAAACCGGATTTGATTGTGAATATCCTCGATGCATCCAACTTGGAAAGAAATTTATATTTAGCGGTTCAACTGCTCGAATTAGAGCGACCGCTTGTTTTGGCATTGAATATGTCGGACGTTGCAGAACAAAATGGAATTATATTAAAAGATAAGGTTTTGCAAGACCGATTTGGCATTCCGGTAGTGAGAATGGTTGGCAACCGCAACCAAGGTACGGATGAATTGCTGCAGGCAGTAGTGGTGGCATCAAATGCTGCGGTTTACAAACCATTTCGTCTCGATTACGGCACGAAGATTGAAGCGGCCATTACTGAGGTTACATCGGCGTTGGTCAGTCTGACCAATGTAAAATATCCGATGCGTTGGTTGGCAGTCAAGTTGCTGGAAAATGACAGTGAGGTAAAAACATCGTTGGGCAAAATCGCTGGCGGTGAAAAAGTATTGGCTATCGTCGAGTCGGTGCGAAACAAAACGACAATCATAGTTGGCGATGAACTGGAGTTTGTCATATCAGAGCGGCGGCACCGATTTGTTGGCGAACTATACGCTGATTTTGTTGATGCACGGGCGCAAAAACAACAAAGTGTCTCTGATCGGATCGACCGCGTTTTAACGCATAGATTGCTGGGGTTGCCGTTGTTTTTTGGGATTATGTGGGTACTGTTCAACATGGTTTTCACGCTCGGAGAAATTCCGCAGGGATGGATTGAGAATGGCGTGAAATCGTTCAGCGAAATGGTTTCGACGGCACTGCCTGAGGGTGAATTACGTTCACTGCTTGTGGACGGCATTATTGGCGGAGTCGGCAGCGTACTTACTTTTTTGCCTAATATTTTACTGTTGTTTTTTGGTATTGCCTTATTGGAAGATACCGGTTATATGGCGCGTGCGGCGTTTGTCATGGATCGGGTAATGCGTGCTGTTGGTCTGCACGGAAAATCATTTATCCCTTTGCTTTTAGGCTTTGGTTGCAGCGTTCCGGCCGTCATGGGCGCCAGGACGCTTGAGAATAAAGGGGACCGAATGGTAACGATCTTAGTGTCGCCGCTGATGAGTTGCAGTGCCCGCTTGCCAGTCTATACTGTGCTTATCGCCGCTTTTTTTTCGGAAAGTATGGCCGGAACAGTTTTGTTTTCGATTTATTTTTTTGGCATCATATTGGCAATTTTGATGTCTCTGATTTTCCGCAAATGGTTGTTTCCGGGAGCAACTGAACCTTTCATTATGGAAATGCCGCCTTACCATATGCCGACGTTGCGCAGCATTGCCATTCACATGTGGGAACGCAGCGTTCTTTATCTGAAGAAAGCAGGGACACTCATTTTGGCTGCTTCGATTCTGATTTGGTTTATCACCAATTATCCAGTCGACGTGGAGTATAGCAAAGATTATGATGCGGCCAAGACACAGATTACGGAACAATATGATGAAGAAGCGGCAAAACCGTTGCTGGAACAGTTGGAAAAAGAACAGGCCGGTGAAAAACTGGGCATGAGTTATGCGGGAAGATTGGGTCATTTCATCGAACCGGTGATCAAGCCGCTGGGTTTTGACTGGAAAATGGGGGTTGGTTTGGTATCGGCGGTGGCGGCTAAAGAAGTGTTGGTCAGTACTCTGGCTACGATTTATAGTGTCGGCGATACAGAGGACGATGCGCAACCTTTACAGGAAGCATTGTCGGCGGATGCGGCGTTTAATCCATTGGTTGCTTTCAGTTTGATGGTGTTTACTTTGATTTATTCACCATGCCTGGCAGTATTGGCGGTCATTCGACGAGAAACAAATTCCTGGAAATGGCCGGCTTTCAGTTTTATTTATTCGACGACCCTGGCCTGGGTGATGTCTTTTATCGTATATCAGGGTGGCAAAGCATTCGGTTTTTAGCAGGATGCGTGACCAGGCAACGCGGGGTGAGCAGGTCTGATAGTAAAACTGCGGATATTGTTTGTTGGTATTGTTTTAGTTCCATTCTTTCTCCTGTTTTTATCGTTGCAGAAAACGGTAATGCCGAATGATCGCTGGTTTGATCAACATTTGGCATTGTCACTCGCCATATCACTGGTTGTGGCTTTAGCATTGCCGGCATTGGCGCAAAAATGGCTGATTGGCAGGCAGATTGAAAAAATGCGTGAGTTTTGTTCTCTGGTTAAACTAGGAAATTATCGCGAGTTGATCAAACTGCCGAATGAATTGAGTGGCGGGCAGGAGGAGGAAGAACTGACGCTGTTGATGCGGGATATGAATTGGATGGCTAGACAAATTGATATCCGGCAGCAGGCAATGATTGACTCGAATAGCCGAATTGAAGAACAAAAGTATAGTCTGTTGGCGGTTAATGAGCAACTGATGAAGGTGCAGGCAAAAAAGCAGCAACAGGCGGAAGAATTGGCCGAATTATGCCAACGGATGCAAACGATGGCCATGACGGATTCTTTAACTGAGATTGCCAATCGGCGCTGTTTTTTTGAGACATTGCAAAAAAGGGTGCAGCATGGCGTTTGCGAAGGCAGCCAGCTTTCCATGTTGATTATTGATGTAGATAATTTTAAAAAGATCAATGATTCTTTCGGTCATCAAGTGGGAGATCGGGTGCTGCAGGAACTGGCAAAGATCATTGGCGAAGTCACCCGTAAGGACGACTTGTTGGCCCGAATCGGTGGCGAAGAATTTGGTTTGCTTATGACAGGTGTAGCATTGCCAGATGCGGTTGCTACCGCGCAGCGGATTTGCGCGCGGGTTGCTGAACGGGAAATCCCGGCCATGGATGAGACTATCCTGCAAACAACAGTTTCGATCGGATTATGCACAATGTTGATTTGTCCCTATGTTCCTGAGTATGAAAAACTTTATCTGTATGCGGATCAGGCGCTTTACTATTCGAAAAATAACGGCCGAAATCGTGTTTCGGTATACAATGTGGATTGCGGATCAATAAGTATGATGAATTAATGGGCGGGAGAAGAGAAAGCCAAATTGGTGGATACATTTGATTTGCATGATATGGTCGAAGCACTGACTGCTGCGTTGGATGCGAAAAATTCTTATACCTGCGGACACTCCGGTCGCGTTGCCGAATTGTCGTTACTAATCGTTCGCCAGTTGAAATTACCCTTAGCGGAACAGAATCGAATTCATGTCGGCGCCCATCTTCATGATATTGGGAAAATCGGCATCCCGGATGCAATCCTCGACAAGCCGGGGCGTTTGGATCCTCAGGAAATGGAAATGATCAAGACACACCCTGTGATCGGTGATCAAATTATTGGCAAGACCAGGTTATTTCAATCAGTTTCGGATATTGTCCGCTATCATCATGAACGTTTTGACGGAAGAGGGTATCCGGATGGACTGTGCGGTGAAAACATTCCGCTTGGCGCCAGAATCGTGGCGTTGGCAGATGCGTTTGATGCGATGACCAGTCCGCGGCCTTATCGTCCGGCGCTGGATATAAAAGCGGCATTGGACGAACTGGTTCATTGCCGTAACAGTCAGTTTGACCCTGCCTTGGTAGATGTTTTTGTTCCGTTGGTGGCGGATGGCGCTGAATGGCAACTGGGTTAACACTGGCTGCGACGGATGTTAAAAATCAATTTTTCCAGACAGAAATAACAGCGCTCCGGAATCCCGGAGCGCTGTTATTTCTGATTTTCCAGAGGAAGTAGATGATTATAGGTATATTTTGGCGCCAGGACCAAGCGGCCAGTTGAACAGCATGAACAGTACCAGCCAACCGCCCCAGGCAATGGCGAACCAGAATGCGAAGGGGAGTTGGGCGGCAATGATCGTGCCGTAGCCGATTTTCTTCTCGTCCGATTTGACGTAGTGATTGATGATGCCGAGCATTACCGGTATATAGTAATTGAGCGGACTGATCGGATTGGTGATGCTCTCGCCGACCCGATACGCGGCTTGCACCAAAGCAGGTTCATAGCCGAGCAGGCCGAACATGGGGACAAAAATCGGGGCAAAGAATACCCATTTGGCTGAGCCGCTGATTAGCAGGAAATCTGCCAGGCCCGATAACATCATGAATCCGATAACCAGGGGGATGCCGGTGAAGTTGATTGATTGCAGGAAGTGGGCGCCCTGTACGGCAATGACGGTTGCCAGGTTACTTTTGGTAAACCAGGCGATGAACTGCGAGGCGGCCATGGCAAGAACGATAAAGCTGACAGAGCCGCTAACGCCGTTGGCCATGAGTTTTGGGATGTCGGCTTCGCTTTTGATTACGCCTTTACCAATGCCGAAGGCCATACCAACTGCTACAAAGAAAATAAAGATCAAGGGGATAATCCCCGACAGCAGCGGTGAACGGGGTACCAGTGCAAATGTTTTTGGATCACGCAGCCAGCCGTTTTCAGGCACTGTCATAGCGAGCAGCAGAAGGAGATAAACCAAGGTTGTCCAGCCGGCAAATTTCAGGCCGCGCTGCTCTTCCGGCGTCAATTCGTGCGACTGTGTCACGGCGTCGAGTTGCATGTAGGGCATGAAACGGTCGAGTCTTGGCGCGACAATTTTTTCAGCGACATAAGTGCCGACGATGGTGAGGATGATGACTGACGAAGACATAAAATAATAGTTTATCAGAACATGAACCGGCGAATTGGCAGTCTGCGGCAATATTTTTGTGGCGGTAGCCGTGATGCCTGCAATGAGGGCATCGGTACCGGCTGGCAGAAAGTTGGCGCTGAAACCGGCCTGCGTGCCGGCAAACGCTACGGACATGCCGACCAGCGGGTTGCGTCCCATACCTGCATAAACGGCCGCTGCTACAGCTGGCATAAATACAGTGGCCGCATCTGAAGCCAAGTTGCCGTTAATGGCTAGACACATTATAGCGGCGGTGACACCCCAAGGCGGAACATTGAGCAACACTCGTCGCACCAGTGCAGTGACCAGTCCAGTGCTTTCAGCGATTCCCATGGCCATCATCATGACGACGACCAACCCAAGCGGCGGAAAGGCAACAAAGTTTTTCACCATATCCGCCAGGAATGACTGGAAGGAGGGAACGTTAATCAAGTTGACGACCTTGACGGTGATCTGTTTGTTACCGGCGCCGATATACGTGGCGGAGGCGCCTTCGAAAACGAATGATAGCGCGAGAACTCCCACTGCAAGGCAAATAAATAGTGTAAAAGGAGATGGGAACTTATTTCCTATATATTCCAAGATATCCAGGAAACGTTGCAGGGCGCTCGACGTGCCGTCGCCCGCGATGCGGGGGGTAGAATTGGGACTGCTCACTCAGATTCCTCCTTCTTTCTTTGGTTTTCTTTCCAGGAAAGTTAACGCCGCAAGGGCGGTTTCCTCCATGACCTGCGCGCCGACGAACAAGGCGCGTTCGTCAAAATCAAAAAAACCGCTGTGCAAAGGGCGCACTGGTGTACCGGCAGCTCCACAGCCGACAAAATAATAAGCAGAGGGAACTTTTTCGGCAAAGAATGCAAAGTCTTCAGCACCCAGCACAGGTTTGTGATCGGCCTGGACATGCTCGGCGCCGAGAAAACGGCTGGCTGTCAAGATGACCAGGCCGGTTTCGTCCGGAGAGTTTTGAAGGCTGGGGTAGCCAAACTGGTAATCGAGTTCGAAGTGTCCGCCGTAACCGTCGCAGATTCCCTGGATCATTCGGCGCATGCGTTTGGGAATATCCTGTCGTACAGATTCGTTCAAGGTCCGGACGGTTCCTTCCAAAATTACTTCCTTGGCAACGACATTGTAGCGTTCACCGCCGTGTACGGTGCCAATATTGATCGTGGCAGTTTCGCGCGGATCGGTTTGGCGGTGGATGATACGGCTCAGTGCGGTCAGCACATCGGAAGTCATCATGATGGTGTCAATTCCTTGATGTGGGGCGCCGGCATGGGCTCCCGCTCCCAAAAGTTTTAATTTGAATCGGTCAGACGAGGCCATCATTGTGCCGCGGCAAATGCCAATGTCACCATAAGGCAAATCCGGCCACAGATGCATGCCGAACATCATGTCGACTTTAGGATTATCCAGAATTCCGTCTTTAATCATTAACGGTGATCCACCGAAAGGGGCTGCTTCTTCAGCCGGCTGAAAAACGAGCTTGATTGTGCCGCGCCAGGCATTGCGATTTTCCTTTAGTGCTGTTGCCGCGCCTAGCAGCATTGCCATATGACCATCATGACCGCATGCATGCATGACGCCGGGGTTTTGCGAACAATAAGGCAGCCCGGTTTCTTCATTGACAGGCAGGGCATCCATGTCGGCCCGCAGGGCCACTACTCCACCGGGACCTTTTCCTTCCAGGGTGGCAACGATTCCGGCATGACTTTCAAATGTTTGAACAGGAATATCCAGTTGCTTGAGTTGTTGCAGGATAAATGCGCGTGTCTGGAATTCGGAGCCGCTGACCTCCGGATTAGCGTGAAGCGCACGCCGCCACTCGATCATTTGCCCCAGTTCTTTCGGTAAGACTGACGCAGCCGTCATTGGGTGTTTCCTCCCGTTAGCGTGTATTTTGTCCTAAAATAAATCGAACAATATATATTGCAATGCTCGATTTTATTTGAGATGATACTATCATAAATAACGGACTAATAAAAGACATTTCCGTATAATTCATGAATATGCGATTACAACTGATGAATTATACAAGTGGTTAAAGCTGCGAATTGTAAATGAAAATAGTCAGGTAATGAAAAAACCGGTTGTGTGAATGGTCATTTTTATGAAACGGGGTGTCGATAATGAGAAAAATCAAACTGGCGGTCGTCGGTCCCAGCGATTCAGTGGCATTAATTGAAGAAGTAGCCGCAGAATACAAAGATAGAATTCAAACGCTAAGTTGCATATATAACGATGCCTCCGAAGTTCCCGCCACTATTGCCGAACATGATGTCAATGTTGATATGTGGGTTTTTTCCGGTATCGTGCCATACCGCTATGCGATCGAATGCCAACAAAGCATCAAGCCGAAATTGTATGTTGCGCACACCGGAAGTAGTATTTATCGGGTTCTGTTGCAAATGCTCAAGCAGAAAATGCCGATAGGCAGCATGAGCTTTGATACATTTAGCCGCAAAGAGATTGTTGAAACGTTTATGGATGCGGAGATTCCTCTGCCGGAAATCTATGTGAAAGATTATGTGGGGATTGTTGCAGCCGACGAATTGACCCAGTTTCATCTGGAGTTATCGCAAAATGCTAAGACCAAAGTGGCTGTGACTTGTTTCCGGGCTACTTATCTTGACCTGAAGCAACAGGGGGTCAATGCTTTTCGGATATGGCCGACGCGCAGCAACATCCGGTCCATTTTGAGTCTGGCAGTGAGTAAAGCGGATGCGCTATTTTCCAAAGCCGGACAGATTGCCATCCAGCAAGTTGCCATAGATGAGTACGATGAGTTTTCCCGTGAAGCGACTTCAGGATATGAGGTATTGAAAGTCGAATTGCGACTGCAGGAAATCTTGCTGAATTTCGCTGAACAAGTCCAGGGATCGATTATCATGCATGGCAACGGTCGGTTCACAATTTATTCCACGCGTGGCGCGATGGAGGACATTACCCAGGGTTTTAGCCATATGCCGCTCGCCGAAGAAATAAGCCGAAAGCTGTCGATTGGTGTCAGCGGCGGATTGGGTTTTGGTGATACCGCTTATGGCGCGGATGAAAATGCCGGGATTGCGATGGGCATCGCCAGGCGTAAAGGCAACAATAAATGGATGGTTGTATTGGATGACAAGACTGTTATTGGACCACTAAACTCGGAGTTGCTACTGAGTTATTCGCTGCGCAGCAAGGTAGGCGATATAATGGATTTGGCCCGAAGCCTAAACATTAGTGGAACAACCATGAACCGTCTGCTATCTGTCTTTAATAAAATCGACGGCGAAACCATCGGTGCTGAGGTATTGGCGCAGTATCTCTCGATGACCGAACGCAACGCCCGTCGATTGTTGGGAAATTTGGTGGCGAAAGGATTGGCGGTTGAAAGCGGCGAAGAAACCCACGGTGCTGGCAGACCGCGGAAAATGTATCGGATTGACTTGAGTCGGTTGAGGGCATAAGTTCTCTTGCCATGCTTGAGTAAAAAAGGAAATGCTCCGGCTTTGTCGAACATAACAAAAACACAATTTCACGGGGGTGCAAAGGTGATTATTCGTAAAGCGGTTTTGTCTGATATTGAGGGCATTCATGACCTGGTAAACTACTATGCGGAAAAAGGAATGATATTGCCGCGGTCACGGCATTCGATATTTGAAACCCTGCGTGATTTTACCGTGGTGGAAGCTGACGGAAAGGTCATCGGCACCGGCGCTTTAACGCTTGCCTGGGATGGGCTGGCCGAAGTGCGTGCGCTGACCGTTTCCCCCGAATACTTGCGTAAAGGTGTCGGTTTGCAAATGGTGGCTGCAATGACGCTGGAGGCAAAACAACTGGGTATTGCCAAATTGTTTACCCTAACTTATGAGCCGGAATTTTTTGGCTCTGCCGGCTTTGTGGAAATCAGCAAGGAAGGGTTGCCGCATAAAGTCTGGCGTGACTGTATCAATTGCAGCAAATTCCCCAACTGCGATGAAACTGCCATGGTAATGCTGCTCTAATTCCGGGATTGTCTGTTTGTATTGATGTAGGTATAATAGCGATATGGCGATGCAAGGGGGAAGCCGAGCATCGCCTGTTTTAATTTTACGCGAAAGGATGCAGACTTGTGCTGATTGACAAAAAAACCGACTTTTCCAGCTCGGAACTTTCCTTTGATGAAATTGACGCAGGGTTTACGACCAAGGAGGCGATTGCTGAAGCCAAACGTTGCCTGAACTGCCAGACTCCTTTATGTCGCAAGGGCTGTCCGATCGGTAATGATATTCCCGGTTTTATTCATGCCCTGGCCAATGGGAATATCGGTGAAGCCAGCGCGATCATTGCTTTGCGCAGTAATTTGCCTGCAGTATGCGGTCGGGTGTGTCCGCACGAACGGCAATGCGAAGGCGCCTGCGTGTTGAACCGCAAGGGCTGCGGCATTCACATTGGCAAACTGGAGCGCTTTATCGCTGATTTTGACGCGGAAATGGGGATACACATTCATAAAAATGAACTGCCATTACAGGGGAAAGTTGCTGTTGTCGGGTCTGGACCTGCTGGGTTGACGGTGGCTGGCGATCTGGCCAAGCTTGGTTTTGCCGTGACGATTTTTGAGTCGCAGGCCGAGCCGGGCGGTGTGTTGATGCATGGAATCCCCGAATTTCGCCTCGGCAAGGATGTCGTGCGGCGGGAAATTCGGCGGATTCAGGATCTGGGCGTGGAAATCCGGACTAATATCTTGGTTGGACCGGATATTACAGTGGATGGAATGTTTGATGACGGATTCGATGCCATCTTCATCGGTACAGGTACCGCATTGCCGAAAAAACTCGATATACCAGGCAAAGATCTGCCCGGGGTGGCGCAGGCAACTTACTTTTTGGGGATGGTGGCCCTGGCTCGGGCAGGCTGCCTGGATGCCCGGGAAATCCCGGTTGCCGCACGGGATCGTGTGGTGATTATTGGCGCCGGCAATGTGGCTATGGATGCGGCCCGTACCGCGATCCGGCTGGGGGCGGCAAAAGTGACGGTCGTCTATCGGCGGACCGAACAGGATATTACTGCTGATAAAACTGAGTTTGACGCTGCACGCGCCGAAGGCGTTGAGTTTTGCTGGTTGGCTAATCCGGCAGCTATTCAGGGAGAAAAGCGGGTAACTGGTTTGAAATGTGAAGGTTTATCCATTGATGCTGAAGACAAGGCGCAACCGACTGGTGAATATTTGACCATTGCGGCGGATGTAATTTTAGTGGCGATTGGCCAGCGGCCGGCTGCGCGGATAGTGTCGACAACCAGTGGTATCGATGTCGATGCCATGGGCTATGTGGTTACCCGGGAGCGTCCGTATGGCATGACTACCCGCCGCGGCGTATTTGCCGGCGGCGATGTGGTGCATGAACCGGCTACGGTAGTATTGGCGATGAAGGAAGCAAAGAAGGTCGCGGTAGGCATTGCCCAATATATCGAAGCAAAAAAACTGATCGAAAGTTGTTGAGTTTTCTTCTAAATTTTCCAACTTTTAAACAATCGCTTGCACGAGGAGTGCTTCTGTGCTATATTGTGAACAAATATCATACGGCGGGTAAAGCAAAGAGGCTTGCGCAACGGGTTCCGTTCGCAAGCCTTGATTTCTTTACCGGCAGATGGAGCAGAGAAGCTTGGGCGCAAGGACGGTTGCGCCGGGCTTTTTCTCGTTTCTGCTGCTACACGCCGATGAAACTGGAAAGGAGATGATGCGGGCTGGATGGTCGACAAGAGAAAATGAAATGCTGAATGAGTAGTGCAAGTACTCATTCAGCGGAGGTAGTCAAAAAACCCTGGCCGGGCTAATTGAACATACCCATTTGCTATTTTAACAGAAAAGATCAACGTTGTCTAAATGAAAACAGATAAAAGGAGTGTTGAACCATGCGACAGATAGCGATTTATGGCAAAGGTGGAATTGGTAAATCAACAACCACCCAGAATACGGTGGCCGCATTGGCCGAAGCAGGCAAAAAAGTCATGGTGGTTGGTTGTGATCCCAAGGCCGATTCAACCCGTTTGCTGCTCAATGGATTGTGTCAGAAGACGGTTCTCGATACGCTCCGCGACGAAGGCGATGATGTGGACCTGGATGACATTCTTAAACCGGGTTACCGCGGCACGAAATGCGTAGAATCAGGTGGACCGGAACCAGGAGTAGGCTGCGCCGGGCGGGGAATCATCACCTCAATCAATATGCTGGAGTCGTTGGGCGCGTATACGGCTGAACTTGACTATGTTTTTTATGATGTTCTCGGCGACGTGGTGTGCGGCGGATTTGCCATGCCGATCCGGGAAGGCAAAGCGCAGGAAATATATATCGTGGCTTCCGGCGAATTGATGGCGCTGTATGCAGCCAATAATATCGCCAAAGGCGTGCAGAAATACGCCAACACCGGCGGGGTACGTCTCGGCGGCATCATTTGCAACAGCCGCAAGGTGGATAACGAACTTGAATTGTTGACGGCCTTTGCCGAAGAAATCAACTCGCAGCTAATTCATTTCGTGCCGCGCGACAATTTGGTCCAACGGGCTGAGATCAATAAAAAGACGGTCATCGACTTTGATCCGAAAGCAGATCAGGCTGATGAATATCGCAAACTGGCGATGGCAATCCATCAAAATAAAAATTTCACCATCCCCAAGCCGATGAATCAGGATCGTCTGGAAGAATTGATGATGGCGCACGGGATTCTCGGTTAATAAAACGGACGGAGGCGAAAGCAAATGTATTTGATCAAAGCAGTGGTCAGACCCGAGAAACGCGACGAGGTGTTATACGAACTGACATCAGCAGGATTTAATGCTGCAACCGTTGTGGATGTTGTGGGGCGCGGAAAACAAAAGGGTATTAAAATCGGTAATATTGTTTATGACGAGATTCCCAAAGTTATGATCATCATGGCGGTCAAAGATGCAGACAAGGATGATATTGTCAGCGTAATCATGCGTACCGCCAAAACCAGTGAAAAGGGCGCGTTTGGCGATGGAAAAATCTTTGTCAGCCCGTTGGAAGAAGCTTACACGGTATCCACTGGCGCCAAAGAGTTGTAGGAGGCTGCTATGAAAGAGATAATCGCCGTTGTGAGAATGAACCGGACCAATGCAACAAAGAAGGCGTTAATCGAATCAGGGGCTGCCGGCTTCACAGCGCTAAAGGTCATGGGCCGCGGCAAGCTGGTGGAAGACAAGGGCGTGATTGCCGCCCGCAAAGCTAACATGATGGAGCTGGCGATCGGCGAAGATGCAAAAGAAGCGGAAGAGTTGATCGACGGTTTTCTCGATGGACAACGTCTGTTTCCCCGCCGCATGTTTCATGTAATTGCCAAAAATCAGGATGTCGACCAGATCGTGCAGGCGATCATGAATGCCAATCGGACCGAAAACAAAGTGGGCGACGGAAAAATATTTGTGTTGCCGATTGCGGAAGTGGTGCGGATCCGGACCGCCGAACGCAATGAAGTCGCACTGTAAAACAAGGGGGTGTCAGCATGGCTGTTACTGAAAAAGAACTGAGCGAAATATTGGCTAAACTGCCCAGTAAAGTCCAAAAGAATCGTAGCAAACACATCCTGATCAAGGATGAATCAAAACCGGATCAGGAGATTGAAGCGAATACCCGCACGATTCCGGGAATCATCACCAACCGCGGCTGTGCTTATGCCGGCTGTAAAGGCGTTGTGCTCGGGCCGCTCAAGGATATGATCCATATCGTGCATGGCCCGATAGGTTGCAGCTATTATGCCTGGGGAACCCGGCGCAACAAAGCGAAAACAGCTGACCCGGCTGATAATTTTCTCAACTATTGTTTTTCGACCGATATGCAGGAAAGCGATATCGTGTTTGGCGGCGAAAAAAAATTGGCGGCCACGATTGATGAAGTGATGAAAATATTCAACCCCAAAGCGATTACGATTTCCGCTACCTGCCCGGTCGGTCTGATTGGCGATGATATCCAGTCGGTAGCCAAAGCCGCCGAAGAACGGCACGGCATCCAGGTGATGGCGTTCAACTGTGAGGGGTACAAAGGAGTCAGTCAATCGGCCGGCCATCATATCGCCAACAATATTCTGATGGACAAGGTCATTGGCAATTCGAGCGAAGAAAAAGCCGCCAAACCGTTTGCGATCAATTTGCTCGGTGAATACAACATCGGCGGCGACGGCTGGGAAATTGAACGGGTGTTGAAAGAGATCGGCTACCATGTGGTGTCGGTGATGACCGGCGACGGTTCCTATGAAGAATTGCGAGTGGCGCACACCGCGGAGTTGAATCTGGTCCAATGCCACCGTTCGATCAACTATATCGCCGAAATGTTGGAGGTCAAATACGGCACTCCCTGGCTGAAAGTCAATTTTATCGGCATCCAGTCCACTATCGAATCGCTGCGTAATATGGCGTTATATTTTGACGATGAAACCCTGAGCAAGAAAACGGAAGAAGTAATCTTGCGCGAAGTAGCCAAAATTCAGCCGCAAATCGACCAATACCGCAAAATTTGCGA
>CAYLSL010000044.1:11664-14917 GCA_964386615.1 uncultured Veillonellaceae bacterium | reverse complement strand
GGAGATTTGTTCCGGTTCACACTCTGGCACAGTATCGCAATGGTGCTGGTGATTTCGGTGATCACTTATCTACAGGCCTATTGGTTAAAGTGGATGTTGCCTTAATAGTGATGACAAACAGTGTAAGAGGCCGCGCAGCAATGCGCGGCCTCTTTTTGTAAAATCAACGAATGAATCTTGGCAGGACATCGCGGTAGCCTGGCAGAAAACAGCGCGAAACGGTAGAATAAATAGGGAAAGAAATCTGGCAAGGGTAGGTTTGGGTCGTGACGCAAAACAATCGGGTTGCCGCCGTGAGCGCGGTCAATTATTCGCCAGAGCTGATTGAAGAGAAAATCGGCCAGGCACTGGGGCTGCTAGGCGGTTTGGGGCAATTTGTCCGAGCCGGCGAGCAGGTATTGCTAAAACCTAATATGCTGGAAGGGTTGCCAAGTGAATGCGCCGTCACTACTCATCCGGCAGTGGTGCGGGCGATGATCCGGCAAGTGCGTCAGTTAGGGGCGACACCGTTGGTCGGCGATTCGCCGGGAGTGTCAGGTACGCTGAAAACGGCTGAAAAATGCGGAATCCTTGCGGTTTGTCAACAGGAAAATGTCGAACTGGTGCCGTTTGAACACAGTGCCGAGTATCCCTGTCCTGATGGCAGGACCCTGAAAAAATTCTATCTGGCTGATGTGTTGGGGCGCGTCGACAAAGTCATTTCACTGGCCAAAATGAAGACGCACACTTTCATGGGAATGACTGGAGCGACCAAGAATTTGTTTGGCTGCATAGTTGGCGTCCAGAAAGCGCAGTTTCATCTGCGGACGCAACAACGACGAGAGTTTGCCGGCATGTTGGTCGACCTCGCGCTATTGGTCAAACCGGTTCTGTCGATTGTCGACGGAGTGACAGGAATGGAAGGCAACGGTCCGCGTAATGGCAAACCGGTCCAGGCTGGCCTGATTTTGGCTGGGGCCAATCATTTTGCCGTGGATATCGTAATGGCTGAAATGATGGGGTTTAGGCCGGCAGATTTGCCGGTGGCGGCGCTGAGTCTGGAACTGGGACTGACGCCTACTTTTGAATCGATTGAATTGGTCGGCGAAGCGCGGCAAGTCCGTCATCAGTTTATCCAGCCGCGCAGCATGCGCTCGCTGGAAGACCGGGTACCGGCATGGTTTGCCCAAGGCGCCCGCAGCCAACTGACGGCTCGCCCTTTAGTCCAGTCGAACTGTATCGGTTGCGGCCGCTGTGTTGCCCACTGCCCACCGAAAGCGATGCAATTGGTCGGCGGCAGTGTCCAGATTGATGATGCGAAATGTATCCGCTGTTATTGCTGTCAGGAATTGTGTCCGGCCAATGCCATCCAGCTTCGCAGCAGCCTGCTGTTGAAACTGGCGCAGCGGTTCATGAAATAGCAACGGAGTTATAGTTTTTGCAAATCACTGCGGCGAGCACGTTCAGCCAGCGTCGAAGAGCACTCACCCTTGCCGCATACTGCATCGGCGGGAATTGCCAGTTCCCGGCCCAGCAACTCGCGAACCCGTGGTCCGCAAAATGCGCCCTGGCAGCGGCCCATACCGGCGCGGGTGCGGAATTTCACCGCATCGAGTGAACGAACAGGAATACCTCGATTCAGGCAATCTATAATTTCCGCCTCGGTGACTTGTTCACAACGGCAAATGAGATGCAGCGACGGATCCGTGTCGTTCACATCACCGGCGAAATCCAGCGTTTTTTTTCGGATAATCGCCGGTCGCAGTGGCTGAAAGTCAGTTTTATGTTCCAAAATCAATCCCGCCTGCTGAAGCAGGCCGCAGACTTTGCGAGCAATGGCCGGCGAGGCGGTCAGACCGGGCGAATCGATACCGATCAGATTGATGAAGCCGTTTATGCGACTAGCATCGATAATCCAGTCTTTCTGATTAGCTACTGGACGGTTGCCGGCAAAGGAGGTCAATGACTTACGCATGTCAAAACCGGGAACGGAGCGTCGGGCCAGTCTCACAATGTTGGCGAGTGTTTCGGTATCGGTTCCGACATCGGTTTTGTCGTCGATTTCCTCGGCATTGGGGCCGATCATCAGATTGCCGTGAAAGGTGGGAGTAACCAGAATTCCTTTGCCCAAACGGCTGGGAACCTGGAAGATCACCGAGCGGGCCAGATGATTCTGGTCTTTGTCCAGAATAACATACTGGCCGCGGCGTGGAGTGATCCGAAATTCACTCAGGCCGACCATGGCAGAAATTCGGTCACTGAACACCCCTGCACAATTGATCACAAAACGTGACCGCAGGCTGCCCCGGTTGGTCTGAATCTGAAATTCGCCACCAAGTGATTCGATCGCCAGCACTTCTTCCTGCAGCCGAAGCTCTACGCCGTTAATCAGAGAGTTTTCTGCCAGGGCGATGGCGAATTCATAGGGTGATGTCACACCGGCATCTTCACATAGCAATGCCGCAAGCACGGCGGGGTTCAGATGCGGTTCGCGCAGCAGTAGTTCCTGCCGGTCGATGATTCGCAGTCCGGTCACGCCGTTATTGCGGCCGTTTTCTAATAGTTTTTCCAGGGTTGCCAGTTCTTCGGTGGCAAAAGCCAGCACCAGCGAACCGGTTTTGCGGTAGCCAAAGTGAAGTTCGCGATCCAATTGTTGGTACATCCGGTTGCCGGCAACGCAGAGTTCCGCCTTTAACGTACCGGGTTCATCGGAGTAACCGCCATGGACGATGCCGCTATTGGCCTTACTGCAACCGCGACCGACATCGGCTTCTTTCTCAATGACACAGGTGCGCAGCCGGTAGCGAGATATTTCCCGGGAAATATTCAGGCCGACCACACCGCCGCCAATGATGCACACGTCATGGGGAACTGGCAATTTGCTGTTCACGGCGATAAAATCCCGCCATCCAGCAGATTGAATGAGATGGCCTTTGTTACTACGCTGCGACCTTGTTCCCCCTGGTTCAAACCGACTTCGATCTTCAGAAGTCCGAGTGTTTCATCGATCCTTGCTGTCCGGCGCCACCAACGCGAACTGACGCTGCGCGATACCTGCCCCAGTTCCGTTGGCGACAGTAAAGACTCCAGTGAATATTTTTTCAACAAGGCGCCCTGCTCATCATAAAAAACGATGACTTCATCGCCATAGCCAGCTGAATAATAATTGTCAAAGGTCACGACTCTCCATCCCCCGTTGGCAACCAGCGCGGTAACCGGTGACAGCTGGTTTTGCAATGGTTGGCGCCAAACTTCAATCCAGATGGCGTTATCG
>CAYLSL010000044.1:9313-11564 GCA_964386615.1 uncultured Veillonellaceae bacterium | reverse complement strand
TGACAGCTGGTTTTGCAATGGTTGGCGCCAAACTTCAATCCAGATGGCGTTATCGATGCTGCCTTTGTTAACGGACATCGTCCCGCTGCAGGATGCCAAGCCTGCAGGATTAAGATTGACGGTCACGGTGAAGCGGGCATCTTTGGCAATCGATTCGTATGTAACCGAAGCTTTGGGCGGCAGCCAGGAGTCGGCCTGGGCGATAGCAGAAAAACCAAAACAGGCGGCAACAAGGGCCAGGCTGCAAAAATACCGCAAAAGCCTCACGACAGCACCTTCTTCATCGTAGTTATACTTAAAGATCAATTTGCCATTTGTATTCGGGGTTTTAGATTGTAATCCCTTCGTATGTGGAAAATATTGTCGTCATTTTCGTGAATAAATCAAAAGAGCCAGCCAGATCAGGCCGAATGAAGCAGCATGAACCGAAGTGAATGGTTCATGAAAAAGAAACACACCGCAGATCAGGGCAATGGTCGGTGAGAGATACTGAAAAAATCCGAGCGTGGACAGGGGCAATTGATTGGCGGCATTGGCGAACAATACCAGCGGCAGCGCCGTTACGATCCCAGCGCCAACCAGCATGGCGGTTTCAAATGGCATGACTGGGCCAAAGACACTGTTGCCGGTAAAATGCAGCCAAGACAGGTATGTCAAAGCCAAAGGAGCCAGTAGGCCGGTTTCCAGAACGATTCCCGTCGTTGCGCCAAGCCCCAGAGTTTTTTTGCATAAGCCGTAGAGTGAAAAACTGACGGCCAGCGATAGAGCGACCCAAGGCACGTTGCCAAAGTGAAAAATCAGATTCAACACGCCGCAGGCTGCCAAAAAGACGGCGAAGTACTGGCGTTTTGACAATTCTTCTTTTAACAGCAGCACGCCGATCAGTACATTGACCAACGGATTGATGTAGTAGCCCAGGCTGGTTTCCACGATGCGGTTAGCATTGACAGCCCAGATATAAACCAACCAATTGACACTGATCAATGAGGCAGTGGCCAGGATACCGAGCATTTTGCGAGGCTGAGTGAAAACGCTTTGCGTTTCCAGACGAAACAGGCCCACACGACGTGTAATGGCCAACAGGAGCAGCAAAAAAAATAATGACCAGAGAATGCGGTGAGAAAGAATTTCCAGCGCCGACGCCTGTTTGAGCAGTTTCCAGTAAATTGGCAGCATGCCCCAGAGCATATAAGCTCCCAAAGCGGACAGGATGCCACGGGGAGGCAATGATTTCATCGTACACCTGCGTTTCTGTAGTATAACTTTGTCGTAATTGTAAGCCGGGGTACAGGGCTTGTCAATTTTTCGCAATGGGATTTGTTTAATTACGGGGTGGGCATTACAATAGATTTGAGAGAATCATGAGTGAAACTGGTTGAGTAGAGGGGAGGGCTTTTGTTGCAGAACTTGGGACTGAAAAAGTTACTGGCGAGCCTTGCTTTATGTTTTGGTGCGGCGACAATCGGCAGCACGGTTACCCGTCCTGCTGTCGCAGGTTGGTACGTGACAGTGCAGAAACCGGTATTTTCGCCGCCAAATGAAGTGTTTGCACCGGTTTGGACACTGCTATACTTCTTGATGGCAGTGGCGCTTTATCTGGTATGGCATAAGCGGGAACGTGGAGTGAGGGATAACCTGGCGCTGCAATTGTTCGCCGTGCAGCTTGCACTGAATGTGCTTTGGTCTGTCGTATTTTTCGGCCTGCATTCTATTAGCGGCGGCCTGGTTGTAATTGGCCTGCTCGGAATGACGTTGTTGGCGACAATCTGGAAGTTTTGGCATATTTCCAAGATTGCTGCAGCTTGTCTTATCCCGTATTTCCTATGGTTATCATTTGCAATGGTGCTGAATTTTGCTATCTGGCGATTGAATCCATAATTTCAATTGAGCTATGTGAAGGAGGCTGCAGCGATGTTCGAGTTTACTGGCAACAGACGTTTTAATTCATGGGTAGTAGCCTTGGCATTGGTTTGCCTGACCATACTTCCGGTATCCGCCTCGGCGGCGGTGGAGCTGCCGGTGGCGCCGGTAAGCTTTACAACGCAGCAGGCGCCGGTCGACTACTATCTGGCGTTGGTGGAACAGCTGGACGTGACGACGGCGATCAGCAAATCGGTGTTTTATTCCGGGCCAGGCAACCGCAAATTGGCTGAAACATATGCAATCGCCGAAGATAAAACAACGTTGGAAATGACGCCTGGCGGAAAATATCTGGATGAACAGAAGCTATTCGAACAAGGCAGCCCGTTGA
>CAYLSL010000044.1:7594-9213 GCA_964386615.1 uncultured Veillonellaceae bacterium | reverse complement strand
CCTGGCGGAAAATATCTGGATGAACAGAAGCTATTCGAACAAGGCAGCCCGTTGACTCCAGCGCAAGCGACGCAGGTTTGGTCGCGGTTGTCACAGCGCTATGCACAGCAGGCGGCTGGCGATGTGTTCTGTTTTGTGACCGGGGCCCGTCCCACCGGGGTGTTTACAACAGTTGAACTGCCGGAATTGAAGAAAAATCGCAAAGTCGGGAACCTATACAATGTCTCCCGATTATGAAATCCGGATTCCCCATTTTTATTGTCTGGAATATGAGGAGCAAGGGCATGTGATGTTGCTGGAGATTGATTTTCGCGATCAAGTGATCTATCTGGACAAAACACTGGTCACCAGGTGGCAGCCGCCGAATCATGAGATGGAACTTGTTCCGGGTGAAAAAGCCAGGATATTAAACAATATCTATGATTATCTGGTTCGGCAACGCGGTTTTGACAACGTGGAACTGGACTTGTCATGACGTCTTTTCAGTTGAAACTTTGGGCTAGTCTGTTCATGTTGGTAGACCATGCAGGCGTGGCCTTTTTTGATGACAATTTGGCGATGCGCGCCATCGGACGCCTGTCGATGCCGATATTTGCCTTTTTGCTGGTGGAAGGGTTTCGTCACAGCCATAACCTGGTGATTTATTTTGTGCGTTTGAGCCTGATGGCTCTGGTGTCACAGCCGATCTACATGTTCGCTTTTCCGGGCTATCCCGGCCTGGGGCTTAATATACTATTCACACTGTCGCTGGGCTTGTTGATGCTGTATGGTTATGCCAGGAGTGGCAGCATTTGGGTTGTGGCGGCAGCGGCGGTGTTGGCGGAAATTGTCAACCTGGACTACGGAAGTTTTGCGATTCTGCTGATCTTTGTGCTTTATCGCTGGAACGGCTCAACCAGAAGTAATCTAATGCAGTTGCTGCTGCTGCCGATAGCCTGGCAAGAGATTAGACGCCTGATCCATGTGCTCAGCGTTACGGGGTTGGGTAGTCCGGAGCTCTTTTTGCCTTTACTGCCGACTTTTGCGACCGGCACATTGGCCTGGTTTGCCGGTTTCTTCATTGCCGCCTACAATCATCAGGTCGGTCGACCGGGGAAATATTGGTTTTATCTGTTTTATCCGGGCCATCTGCTGGCGATTGGCTGGCTAAAAACGTTATTTTGATGCTGCAGGATTAGCAGGCTGTCCGGCAGAATTCTATCAAATGTAACAGGAGCAGAAAGGAAGGGAAGGGCCATCGACAGTGAATTTTATCGACAATGCCTGCCGTTTGCCCGGGGCGAAGTCGCCGCAGACCTTGTGATCCGCAATGCCCGACTGGCTAATGTTTTTTCGCTGGAATACGAACAGGCGGATGTCGCTGTAGCGCGAGGGATAATCGTCGGTGTGGGCGACGGTTATGTCGGCAAGGAAACTATTGATGCCTCCGGCAAAGTGTTGATCCCGGGAATGATTGACGGTCACGTGCATGTAGAGAGTTCGATGCTGACGCCACGGCGATTTGCCGAAGCAGTGGTCCCGCTCGGGACTGCGGCAGTTATGGCTGATCCGCATGAAATAGCCAATGTGTGGGGTAAATCCGGTATTGTGGCGATGAAGCAAAACGCACAAGATTTGCC
>CAYLSL010000044.1:4962-7494 GCA_964386615.1 uncultured Veillonellaceae bacterium | reverse complement strand
ATGTGTGGGGTAAATCCGGTATTGTGGCGATGAAGCAAAACGCACAAGATTTGCCGATGGATTTTTTCTGGGCAGCACCTTCCTGTGTGCCGGCATCGGATTTCGAAACTTGCCGTGAGCCGCTTGGAGCAGCGGAACTGGAGGGGTTGTTCGATCAGGCTACCTGTCAACACCTGGGTGAAATGATGAATTTTCCAGCCGTAATTGCAGGCAACACCGATGTTTGGAGCAAACTAGCCGCGGCAGCTGATCGTCCGCTGACTGGACATGCGCCAGGTGTCATCGGCAAAGAACTGTGCGCCTATCTTTTAAGTGGTTGTTTGGCAGACCATGAGACGGTCGGATATGCGGAAGGCCTGGAAAAAATTCGGCGCGGCGGTTGGCTGATGATGCGGGCGGGAGCGGCATCAAACGACCTGCCGACATTGGCGCCGCTTGTGATCGAAAATCCGCTGCGCGCAGCTCGCTGTATGGTGGTCAGCGATGACTTGACGCCGACTGCGATTCTGCATAATGGCTATATGGATGCAAAAATGCGTGCCATGTGCAGTCTGGGCATTGATCCGTTGGTTGCGCTGCGGATGGTTACGCTGTCGCCAGCCGAATATTTTGGTTTGTCACGTCGGGGCGGTATTGCGCCGGGTTGGCTGGCCGATATCGCCCTTGTTGACAGTCTGGAGTCCTGCCGGGTTTCCCGGGTCTGGAAAGCTGGTAAACTGGTAGCGGAGACGGGACAACTTTGCCAGCAGTTCGACCGGAAGTTTTCCGCCGGACCGACGCTGTCGAATCAGCCGTTACTGCCTGAATCAATCCAATTGACGGCACAACCGGGAAAAACAAAAATCCGGCTGATTGGTTGGCAAAAAGGGTCGTTGCTCACCGAATCACTAACCACAACGGCGAAACAGGCAGCAGGAAATGTAGTAGCTGATCCCGGTCGGGACATTGCTAAACTGGTCGTACAGGAACGCAACGGAAATCACGGCAAGATCGCCGTTGGTTTTGTCAAGGGACTCGGCCTGCGCCGGGGGGCGTTGGGAGCGTCTGTCGCCCATGACGCTCATCCATTTGTCGTTGCTGGTGCTGATGATCTGTCGATTCTGACGGCGTTGGCCTGGTTGCGTGAACAGGGCGGCGGGTTGGTGGTCTGTGAAGGGGAAAAAATCCTGGCTTGTCTGCCATTGGCAGTGGCTGGATTGATGAGTGATTCACCTCTAGCCGTTGCAGCCGGCGCATTAAAAATGGTTGACCAGGCGGCGGGCGGGCTGGGAGTGATTGGCGAGCACCCATGCATGGCATTGTCATTCCTGTCTTTGTCGGTGATTCCAAGCCTGAAACTGACCGATCAGGGTTATGTGGATCTGTGTCAGGGCGGGCGGCAGGATTTGTTTGTCGATTGAAATATTAACGATAAAGCGAGGAGACGTATTTGTGTTTGGAGGACGAAAAATACTGATGGGATTGAGCATATTGGCAATGATTATGGGAGCGTTGACCGGTTGCGGCGCCGGATCGGCTGATCCTTCGGTCGATGTATCAGTCGATGAGGCGCTCCGCCTGTGGCAAAATAAAGAAGCAATCCTGATTGATGTCAGGACTCCGGCGGAATACCGCGACGGCCATATTCCCGGTGTGGTGAATATCCCGTTGGACGAACTGGAAAAACGCATGGGTGAGGTTCCCAAAGACAAAAAAGTGGTGCTGATCTGCAGGACCGGCAACCGCAGCGCGCAGGGAACCAAGCTGCTGCGCAGCAAGGGGTTTAACAACGTTTACAATAGTACAGGCGGCATGACGACATGGAAAGGGCCTGTGACCAAGGAATGAATTTGTTTGGACTGCCTGCCCGCCTGCCGCAGGATGAATGGCTGGAAATCTTGCTGAAACGTGATAACCTGCGTGTTGAGCGGATCATTTCAACCGGGCAGTTTTCTCCCTCCGGATTTTGGTATGAGCAGACCGAAGATGAGTGGGTGGCCCTGTTGCAAGGGAATGCGACACTGGAGTGGGCGGACGGCACGATGCAGGATTTGGCGGTCGGTGATTACCTGTTGATTCCGGCCGGCAAAAAGCATCGGGTAGCACGAACTTCGACAGAGCCCCCCTGTATCTGGCTGGCAATTTTCATGTCACCTGCATGAAACATGATTTTTGGCTGAGGGAGCGTATGGGCAACATGACAACAGACTCAAGCTTAAGTAAAAATCAAATGGATGTACAGCAGGTCGCGGAGGCGATTGCCAGCGTTCTGACAGTGGAAGTGACGATTGCCGATGACCGATTGCGGCGTATTGCCGGGACCGGGCGTTACGCGGGAAAAGTTGGCGACCGCTTGGTCAAGGAATCGGCTTTTGCTGCCGTGTTGCGGGAAAAGCGCGGCTTTGTCATTGCGAACCCACGCGAACATGATGTTTGCAATACTTGTGAAGGAAAGCAGATCTGTGAGGAGCGGGCGGAAGTCTGTTGCCCGATCACGCTGGACGGGCAGGTAATCGGCGTGATTGCTCTGATTGCCTGTGATGAAAAACAATA
>CAYLSL010000044.1:3101-4862 GCA_964386615.1 uncultured Veillonellaceae bacterium | reverse complement strand
TGGACGGGCAGGTAATCGGCGTGATTGCTCTGATTGCCTGTGATGAAAAACAATACCGGATTCTGTTGGCAAACCCGGACGGGTTGTTTGATTTTTTACAGCGGATGGCAGATCTGCTGGCCAGCAAGATCGCCGGGCGAGAACGGCTGGAACAACTGCACGCAATGCAACAACAACTGACGACTTTGTTTGATACGGTGCAGGAAGGAATTATCGCGGTAGATCGTAATGGGAAAATTGTCAATGTGAATGCAGCCGCGGCAAAGATGCTCCAAATTGAACAAAAGGCATTATTGGGCAGGGAATTGGCTGATCAGATCTCAGGCTTGCCATTATCAGACAGTCTGACTACCGGCCATGATATTTTCAATCAGGAAGCATTCCGTTTGATCAGGGGCCGACGCATTTATTATGTTGCAACTGTCAAGACTTGGCTTGGCGGGGCCGAAGTTTTGGGAGCGGTAGTGACTTTGCGGGAAATGGCGGAAGTGAAAAAAATTGCCTCCAATCTGTCGACACAGGAACACTGTTTCAGTTTTGCGATGATTCTCGGCGATAGTCCGGCGCTGGTCAAGACGAAACAAGAAGCTGCACAGGCGGCGGCCGGCAATGTGACGGTGCTGATCCAGGGGGAAAGCGGCACCGGCAAGGAACTCTTCGCCCGCGCCATTCACAATGCCAGCGCTAGGCGCGACAAACCGATCATCGCGATCAATTGCGCGGCGATTCCCGAAGCGCTATTGGAAAGCGAATTGTTTGGCTACGAGGAGGGCGCTTTTACCGGTGCCAGACGCGGTGGTAAACCTGGAAAATTCGAACTGGCGGATGGCGGAACGGTTTTTCTCGATGAAATCGGCGACATGTCGCTATCCTTGCAGGCCAAACTATTGCGAGTGCTTCAGGAACGCAGGATTGAACGTGTTGGTAGTACGGAAACCACTGCCATTGATGTGAGGATTATCGCCGCCACGCATAAGGATATCGAAGCGATGGTAAGTCGGGGCGAATTTCGCCAGGACCTGTACTACCGGATCAATGTTTTCCCGCTGCAAATACCCCCTCTGCGTCAACGCCGACAGGATATTCCCTTATTGATCAATAACTTTTTAGCCCGCTATAGCGATAAGATGGCGAAGAATGTCGTTGGCGCTGATGCGGATGCGTATGCTTACCTGTTGGAGTATGGCTGGCCGGGCAACATTCGTGAACTGGAAAATACGATTGAGTATTTGGTCAGCATTGCGGAGGGTAAAAATATTGAAGCGCGCCATATTCCGCAGCGGATCAAAATCGCCCGCGAAAATGCGCAGCTGAGTCTGGCTACTGACGCACAACCGGCACAGTTGCTGACGATTGCCGAACTGGAAAAAAACGCAATCATGAATGCAATTGAACTTTTTGGTCTGACCATGCGTGGCAAAGCCCAGCTGACGCAAGCATTGGGTCTCAGCAAAGCGACGTTGTATCGGAAATTGAAGCAGTACAAAATCACAACTGCTTTGTCTCAAATTGAGAATGAAGAATCAAAATGAGAACAGTTGATTTTTAGGCGGATTAGCCACTGTGCGTGAAATCCGCTGAATCAAAATGAGAAATTACGCGGATAAAATAAGCTGATTTGGCTCGATTCGGGCCACTTTTTCTGGCATGCATCTTGCAATGTAAATTTATAGAACGCATGTCAGGAGGTAATAACATGAAACTAATGGATGAAGTGATCGCGCTGATTCAGGCAGGAGTCAAACCGGCGCTTGGTTGTAC
>CAYLSL010000044.1:0-3001 GCA_964386615.1 uncultured Veillonellaceae bacterium | reverse complement strand
ATCAGTTTGAATGAACACCAGGGTCTGCATATTGAAGTGAAAGTTTTCGGGGTCAAAAGGGCTGCGCGTGCCGTGATTGACGGTAGCCACACCAATCTGGTTCTGCTGGAGATTGATGGAGAGACCCTTTCCTGTAAAGCGGCGGCTGCCGCAGCAAAAAGTGTAGCGATCATGAATAACGCCGAAGTCACTCTGGCGGCGATTATTTCTGCTGTGGAAGAAATGCCGGGGGAGCCATTTGATTTTTTTGCGGAGAGCATCCGGATGAACCGGGCAGCAGCGAAGGCTGGATTGCAAGGACGCCTGGGCATGGCGATCGGCGCTAATTTTCAGGATATGATCAACGAAAAAATTCTTACTGATGATTTGGTATTGTATGCAAAAATCCTCACCGCAGCAGCGGCCGACGCGCGGATGTCAGGCGAGAACATACCCGTGATGAGTGTGGCCGGCAGCGGAAACCATGGTTTGACGGCGATTCTGCCAGTGGTGGCGGTGGCGGAACGGCTGAACGTGCCACCGGAAAAACTGCACCGGGCTTTGGCTATCAGCTCATTGACAACGCTATATATCAAAACTTATACGGGCAGCCTTTCAGCGCTATGCGGCTGTGCCGTAGCTGCGGCGACCGGAGCCAGTGCCGCGGTCGTTTGGATGCTGGGCGGCAGCCGCGAGCAGATTGACGGCACGATCAAGAACATGATCGCCAACCTGACCGGCATGATCTGTGACGGCGGCAAAGTTGGCTGTGCTTTAAAATTGTCGACAGCGGCCGGTGTAGCAGTGGAAACGGCTTTGTTGACGCTGAGAAATGTCTTGGTGCCGGATAGCAATGGGATCATTTTTCAATCGACGGATGATTCGATCCGCAATTTGGGCATGGTAAGTAGCCCGGGCATGTTGGAGACAGACAAAGTCATTTTGGAAATCATGTTGGAGAAAGGCAAGCAGCCTTCTCTATAAAATGGGGGAAGAACAATGACAATCTTGGAGCAAGCACTGGCCGAGCAGGAATATTTGACGGCAATCCGGCGGCACTTACACCAAAATCCTGAGATCGGATTTGAAGAAGTCGACACTACGGCGCTGATCAGGCGGGAATTGGCGGCAATTCAGGCAGAGATCACGCCGCTTTCCATCGAGACCGGAGTATGTGCGATGATTACTGGGACAAAGCCGGGCAAGGGAAAAGTAATCGCGCTGCGGGCGGACATCGATGCATTGCCGATTCAGGAACAGACCGGCGCAGCGCATGCGTCGACCCGACCCGGAGTAATGCATGCCTGCGGTCATGATGGCCATACAGCCGTATTGTTGGGGGTAGCTAGGTTATTGAGCCGAATGAAGGATCAATTTTCTGGTACGGTAAAGCTGCTGTTTCAACCGGCAGAAGAACGTCTTACCGGCGCAACCAGCATGATTGCCGCCGGGGTTTTGGAAAATCCGGCGCCGCAGCTAATTCTTGGGTTACACGGCGGGACGGAAACCCCTCTGGGAAAAGTGGGGATTTGGTCAGGACCGTTTATGGCATCGGCCGATCAGTTTTCGGTCGTAATTACCGGCGCCGGCGGCCATGCGGCCTATCCGCATCGCAACAAAGACCCTTTGCTGGCGGCTGCGCATGCGGTTGTAGCTTTGCAGTCGATGGTTAGCCGTGAAATCGATGCTGTGGACAAGGTCGTTTTGTCGGTATGCCAATTCCATGCCGGCACTGCATTCAATATTACACCCAATGAAGCAGTCATCAATGGCAGCGTTCGCTGCCATGACGCCAAGGTCCGCGCTTCTATTCCCGAACGGATTGATCGCATTGTCGGCGGAGTTGCCTGTGGCTTAAACTGTAGTCACAAACTCGATTACATTTTTGGCATTCCCCCCGTAGCCAATGATGCCGCAGTAATGGAGTCTTTCGTCAGTGCAGCGCGCGAGACGCTGGGAGATCATAATGTCGTTTCTTTAGAGCGACCGCTCATGGGCTCGGAAGACTTCGCGTTTTTTCTGGAAAAGATTCCAACCGGCGGAATTTTCCGTTTGGGCGTCGGCAATGCTCCAGGCAGGGTTCTTCACAATCCACTGTTCGATTTCCCTGACGAGGCGATTGTGCCCGGGGTTGCTGCAATGACTGCTTTTGCCTTGAAAGAGTGCCAATAAAACCGATATTGTTTCCTAGCAATAGCATTTTTGCCGATTGAGTCTCAATTATAATTTTTACTTGCTTTATGAATGAAAATATGATAAATTTTCATTCATACAAAGAAGATTTGCCTAAAAAAACTAAAAACCAACAACGATTTCACCCCAATATGGTTCGGATGGCAATGGAGCCTATGCATCAACACGATGCGTGGGCTCTTTTTTGTTATATAAAAAATAATCGATGAAAGAGGGATTGGAATGATGACGCTAAAAAAACACCTGACCCTGTTGCTCGCCCTGGTAATGCTGGCAATGGTTGCCGTCGGTTGCGGCGGTGCTCCGGCCAAACCGGAAGCAAAACCCGAAACTAAACCTGCGGCAGCCAGTCGAATCGACCAGATCAAGAAAAATGGCAAACTAATTCTTGCGACCGGCAACTATCGACCGTTTGAATATCACGACGAAAAAACCAACAAAATTATCGGCTATGATATTGATGTTGCCGAAGCAATCGCCAAAAAAATCGGTGTGCCGCTGGAAATTAAGGAAATGCAGTTTACCGGGCTGATTCCGACGCTGCAAAACGGCCAGGCCGACCTGGTGATCGCTGCGATGTATATCACCCCGGCTCGTAAAGAAGTGGTTGACTTTGCCGACCCCTACATGGATACCGGCATGGTGTTGGCGGTCCGCAAAGATAACACCACGATCAAAAGCACCAAGGACCTCGACGGTAAAGTGGTCGGCGTAAAAACCGGCGCCACCAGCGAGAAGGTCGCCCAGGAAATGAAAGAAAAGGGTGCCAAAATCGAAATCAAGAGCTACAAAGAAACCGTTGATTATTTGCTCGACTTGCAAAATGGGC
>CAYLSL010000043.1:0-15391 GCA_964386615.1 uncultured Veillonellaceae bacterium | reverse complement strand
GGTGGCCACGGTCCTTTTTTATTTACAGGGGTGTACGTCATGCTATGGCTTTATTTTCCCGTATTGACCATCAGTTTGGCGACACGGGCGGCAAAAGCGATCGGATCATCGGGCGCCAGCCCTTCCATGAGCAGTGCCTGACCATAAAGCAGGTCGCAATAATCATTGAAACTTTCCGAAGCCGGCGCTGTTGCATGCAGGTTTTTCAGTGTGGCAAACAACTCGTGGTCGGGGTTCAGTTCGAGAATCCGGCTGGCTTTGTACATCGGTTTGTCGATTTCCGACAGGATCTGCTCCATCGACAGGCTGATCCCTTCGTCACCGCTGACCAGACACACCGGGCTGGACTTCAGGCGGTTGCTGATTTTTACGTCGGCCACACGGCCTTTCAGTTGCTCCTTAACGGCTGCAATCAGTGATTCGGTTTCTTTATTGTCCGACTCGTCGGCTGATTTTTCCGCCGGGGCGTCCAGTTCCTTCAATTTCAGATCGCCGCGACTGACCGACTGGAATTTTTTCTCCTTGTGTTCGCGCAGGGCATCGATGGCAAACTCGTCAACCCGATCAAACAGATAAAGCACTTCAAGTCCTTTTTCCCGGAGGATTTCCATTTGCGGCAGCCGTTCGACCGCAGCCCGGTCTTTGCCTGTGGCATAGTAGATAACGGTTTGTGATTCCGGCATTCTGGCGATGTATTCATCAAGCGTAGTTAGTTCCTCGGTCGAATGTGAGGTGGGGAACAGCAACAGTTCCTTGAGTTTATCGCGGTTGGCAAAGTCTGAATAGACGCCGTTTTTCATTGCCTTGCCGTATTCCTGCCAGAACTTGTTGTATTTGGTCCGATCTTTTTCCAGCATTTTTTCCAGCGTTTTCAAAACTGTTTTTTCCAGGTTTTTGCCGATCTTTTTCAGCTGGCTGCTGTGTTGCAACAGTTCCCGCGAGATGTTCAGCGAGAAATCGGGCGAATCGACCAATCCCTTGACGAAGCGCAGGTATTCGGGCAAAAGGTCCTGATAGTTGTCCATGACAAACACGTTTTTGGAATACAACCGGATACCGGAAGTCATTTCGCGTTGATAGAAATCAAATGGCGCATGTGAAGGGATAAACAACAGGGTGGTGTATTCGACAGCGCCTTCCGCTTTGGTGTGGATCACTTCCAGCGGGTCATCCCAGGCATGGAACACTTCTTTATAGAACTGGTTGTATTCTTCTTCTTTAATTTCGGCCTTCGGGCGGACCCACAGCGGCGTCATTGAGTTCAATGTGCGGTTTTCGATCGTGTCCGGTTCGTCTTGTTTTCCTTTGAGCGTGAAGTTCATTTTGATCGGGTAGCGGATATAGTCCGAGTATTTTTTGACCAAGCGTTGCAGGGTATATTGGTTGAGGTAGTTTTCCTCCGGTTTCTCGCTGGAACGGAAATCCGGGTGCAGTGACAGGATCAGGCTGGTGCCGCGTTTTTCTTTCGCACATTCTTCGATGGTATAGGTTCCGTCGCCGGTCGATTCCCAGCAAACGCCGCTGGTCTGGCCGGGAGCGCGCGTAATCAGCGTGACTTTTTCCGCGACCATGAACGCGGAATAGAAACCGACGCCGAATTGGCCGATCAGTTCACTGTCGCCGACCGTGCCGGCTTCCTTCAGCTTTTCCAGAAACGATTTTGTGCCGGATTTGGCGATGGTGCCGATGTTTTCCACGACTTCGTCATAGGTCATGCCGATCCCGTTGTCGGTGATCGTCAGGGTATGCGCCGCTTCATCGGCCTGGAGCGATATTTCAAAATGAGGGTCATTCTCCAGCAATTCATGATTGGTCAGTGATTGCACGCGGATTTTGTCGATGGCATCCGATGCGTTGGAAATCAGTTCGCGCAGAAAAATTTCCCGGTTGGTGTAGATGGAGTGAATCATCAGGTCGAGCAATTGTTTGGTTTCGGTCTGGAATTCGCGAGTCTGCTTTGTCATTGTTTAGTTCCTCCTGTGTAGAATGGTACCTATATTTTAACATATTCGCGGCGATTTTAGGCAGTCATCGCCCAACGGGCGGATATATTTTGCTGGCCTGGTAGGGATATCGCAACAGAAGTCGAATATTTATTTAAATGACCATGGTTTTCAGGAGGTTTTTGCGGTGAGGCGACACAGTATTTTGAATTGGCAAAGGTGGGTATTGATTTTGACGGTTTGTTTTTCTTTCGGTAGCTTTGCGGTGGGCGATGCGGCGCCGCCTGTTCCCTTGCGTGATTTTTTTCGCAACCCCGAAATTTCGTCACTGACATTATCGCCGGATGGCGCCTATCTGGCGTATCTGGCGCCGGTCGAACGAAGGTTGAACCTGTTCGTGCAAAAAAGGGGCGAGACCATAGCCCGGCAGGTGACTGACGTTCGTGACCGTGATATCGGCGGCTACTTTTGGAAAGGCAATGAAACACTGGTATATTTGAAAGATGATGGTGGTGACGAAAATTACCACCTGTTCGCCGTCAACCTAGTCAGCGGCAAGACGCAGGACCTGACGCCGTTTGCCGGTGTGCGGGCTGGTGTTGTCGATGATCTGGAGGAAGTGGACCATGAACTCTTGATCAGCATGAACCAACGCCGTGCCGATGTATTCGATGTATACCGGCTCAATCTGCAGAGCGGCGAAATGCAGCTGGTGGTGGAAAATCCGGGTAATTTCATTGACTATATAACCGACCATGCCGGAAAAATCCGCCTGGCAATTGCAAAAATCGCCGAAGAAAACCAAAATGTCGTTTTGTATCGCCAGACGGAGGAGCAGGAGTTTAAACCGATCATTACGACCGGGTTCAAAGATCAGGTATCGCCATACTTCTTTTCAGCTGACAATCAACTGCTATATGCCTCGTCCAATCTGGGGCGGGACAAAAAAGCCCTGGTGCTGATCGATCCGCAGACCGGGCAGGAACAAAAAATGCTGTTCTCGCACCCGGCAGTCGATGTGGGAGGCGCCGGCTGGTCGAATGCCCGCAAGGTGCTGACCAGCATCAGCTATACCACGGACAAGACCCGCCGTCACTTTTTCGATGACAAGGCCCGCACGCTTTACGCGAATTTGGAAAAACAACTGCCAGGCTATGAAATCGCAATCGTTTCCAGCGACAAAGCCGAGGAACGCTACATTGTGCGCACTTATAGCGATAAATCGCGCGGCGCCTACTACCTGTATGAATGGAAAACCGGCAAACTGGAAAAATGGCGTGAATTGTCGCCCTGGATCAACGAAGCGGACATGGCCGACATGCGTCCGGTTTCTTACCAGACGCGGGACGGTTTGACCATTCACGGATACTTGACACTGCCAAAAGGCAAAGAGGCAAAAAATCTGCCGGTGGTAATCAACCCGCACGGTGGTCCCTGGGTCCGTGACCACTGGGGATTCAACTCCGAAGTCCAGCTGCTGGCCAATCGGGGTTATGCAGTCCTGCAGATGAACTACCGGGGCTCTACCGGCTATGGCCGCGCATTTTGGGAAGCCGGCTTCAAGCAATGGGGCCGCAAAATGCAGGATGACATTACAGATGGCGTCGAATGGCTGGTGAAACAGGGGATTGCCGATCCCAAGCGGGTGGCGATTTATGGCGCCAGTTATGGCGGTTACGCAGTGCTGGCCGGCTTGGTCTTTACCCCGGAGGTCTATGCCTGCGGCGTTGACTATGTGGGAGTTTCCAATATCTTTACACTGCTAAAAACCATACCCCCTTACTGGAAACCGCTGATGGCCGAGTTTTATGAAAAGGTCGGACATCCGGAAAAGGATGAAGAATTGCTGCGTGCGATATCACCGGTATTCCATGCGGATAATATTCGTGTCCCCCTGCTGATCGCGCAAGGGGCCCGTGATCCCCGCGTGAACAAGGCAGAATCCGATCAAATGGTGGCTGCCCTTGCGGCGCGCGGCATCAAGGTGGAGTACCTGGTCAAGGACAATGAAGGCCATGGTTTCCGCAATGAGGAAAACCGGTTTGAATTCTATGAGGCGCTGGAACGGTTCCTTCAGGGGTGCCTGCAGTAGCGCAAGTCAAAGCGTAAAGTCGATCCGGCGAGTATTGTCGAGAAAGGAAGTCTGTCATGCAAAGGTTGGCTGTGGGAATATTACGGCCGGAAATGGTGGCTGCCGTCGAAGTCGTAGACACATCGGGGAAAAGCCTGATCCGGGCCGGTGCCGCGTTTCAGGAATCACACATCAATGCATTGGTCGAAACCGGGTACAAATCTGTTTATGTCTCGTTGTCGCCGTTTACGGCTGCGGTCCCGGAGCCGATCCTGGGGATTGAGCTGCAAAAAGAAGGTCTAAAACTGATTCGCCAGTTGTATGCGGATTTCAGCAAGGGCGAAGCTGATGGAACGGCCCTGCGCGACTTTGCCTCCCGTTTGGTGAATCAGGTGGTCATCAATCGTACGACGCCGTTTCAATGGATCGATCTGCGACCTACCGACGATTATCTGCCGGCCCATGTCCTGAACGTAGCGGTATTGTCAGTCCTGATCGGCCTGAAGAGCGAATATACGCCGACACGCCTGCATGAACTGGCAGTCGGCGCCTTGCTGATGGATATCGGCGAAATGGGGATCTCGGCGGAGATTTTGAAAAAAACAGACAAACTGACGCCGGAGGAAATGCAGGAAGTTAAAAAGCACCCGGAACTCGGCTTTGACGGGATGCGGAAACGGATCAGAGGATTGGCTACACCATCGATACATGTTGCCTATCAACATCATGAGAGTTTTGACGGCAAAGGGTATCCGCGGGGGATCGCCGGTTCGGAAATTCATGAATACGCCCGGATTGCCGCGGTGGCCGACATGTATGATGCACTGTTGTCGGACCGGCCGTTCCGGCACTATTATTTGCCCAATGAAGCAGCCAGTATTTTGCAGGCTTTTGCCGGCAAGATACTGGACCCGGAAATGGTATCCCGGCTTTTAACACAAGTAGCATTATACCCGCAGGGAAGCCTGGTTCAGGTAGATACGGGCGAGCTGGCAGAGGTGGAGGCTGTAGAGTTTGCTGCGCTAGCCCGGCCGAAACTGAGGCTGTTGACGGACGCGTGGGGGACCCGCCAAGCGAAAGGCGACACATTGGATCTGCAAAAACAACGCAGCCGACAGATCAAGAAGGTGCTCAAGGACCGGGAAATTATCGATTGGATCACGTCATGATGCATTTCCTGCATTGTTCGCCGGTAGGCGCCTCCCGGCTGGATACTTTTATCGACTGCCTGCAGCAGGAAGGAATTGCGGCAAAAAATGAACGGACCGCGCTGATGTTACCCAGCCCTTACTTGCTGGAACAGGCGCGAACCCGTCTCAGACAGACAGAATCGACAGGCTGGGAATTTCCCGGCCTGTTTTCAATGGATGAACTGGCGGCTAAACTGTCGGGTTTTCGCAAAATAAGCCGGGTAGAGCAAGAATTGATTCTGACAGAGATTTTGGCAGAACTGAAAAATGATGAAATCTGCGGCTGTTTTGCCGACATTGCAGAATTTCCCGGTTTCATTGCCGCGTTGGCCCGGTTGTTCGACGAATTTAAAATGGCGGCGGCAACGCCGGATGAATTGGCAGCCGTTATGGAAGGGCTGGCTGAGGCCGAGGGGCATGACGGAAAGCGCGATGCGGCGATTGCGTTGCTGTTTGAGCGCTACCAGGAAAAGCTGATCGAGTATTCACTTGTTGATATTGCCGGAACCTATCTGCTGGCAGTGGAGGCATTGGAGAACCCGGAAACGGTCTTGCCGTTCCAACGTCTGTTGATTGCCGAGTTTTCGATTCTGTCGCCGATGCGGCTTCAGTTCATTGCGGGGCTGCAGCGCAGGGTCCCGGTAGAAATCAGCATATACTATGAAAAAGACCGACCAGCGATTTATGCGGCAGTGGAACCGGTGGTCCAATCGCTGCTGGGGATGGGATTTGTCCAGCGACAGCAGCTGGCAGCAAAGGAAGTCACACCTGCACTGCGGCACCTGCAACAGCAATTGTACGCAGAAAACCCTGCCATGATGCCAACTGCGCCAGAACTGAAAATATTACTGAGCCCGACTCGGGCCAAAGAAATCGCGCTGGTGGCGGACCAGGTCAAATCGGCGCTATTGGAATCCGGGCTGCAACCCAGCGAGATTGCGCTGGTGGTGCGCGACCCCGGTCTCTATTCGCAGTTGGGCCTGATTTTTGCCGAACGCGGCATTCCGCTGGATGCGCCGCAGAGTGTTGCTGTCAGTGAACGGGCTTGCTTTCAGTTGGTTTTTGCCTGGCTGAATCTGCTGGGGGGCAGCGGCAGCCGGGACGAAGTGACGGCGGTAGTCAAATCGCCGTTTATGCGGCAAAAACTAAAATGGGATGCCGACCGCCTCGAACAATGCCTGCTATCGGCGGTAATCCGCAACTGGGGTGACTGGGATGCGGCGATTGCGCAACAGGCGCCGGATGCGGCTACGGCTCAGCTTTGGCAGGATTGCCTGAGTGAAATGCGGTTGCAGATGGGGAAATGGGATGCTGCCGCAGGGGATGGCGGCATGTTTGCCGGATTTGCGGCCTGGACCGAGTGGCTGGATTTGCCCGGAGCATTGCGACAGTGTCGCAGGGCCGGTGTTTTGGACCTCGGCGAAGTGCGGGCCGAGTTGGCTGTATGGCAAATGATTCAGGCTGCGGTGGAAGAACTGGCTGCGATGTTTAGCTGGCTGCGACCGGCGAACCAGCAGACCAGGCCGCGTGAATTTGCCAGTCTGCTGCGGCGAATGCTGCAAGGCGCCCGGATTGATATCAGAGACCGCCAGGAACTGGGGGTACAATTAGTAACCCCAGGAACGGCCAGCGGCATGCGTTATCCGCTGGTATTCATCCTGGGCCTGACCGAAGGCGAATTTCCTGCGCAACCCCGTGAGAGTTGGTTGTATGGTGATGCCGAGAGGCGTCTGTTTGGCGAGCTGGGTTTGCAGTTGTCCACCGCCGCAGGGCGGAGCGCGTTGGAAGACTTTTATTTTGCCTTATCGATCGCCATGGCGAAGGATAAGCTGGTGCTAAGTGCGGTGACAGACAGCGAAAAACTGCCTTCGCGATATCTGAACGAAGTGACGCGGGTTTTTGCGGCAGGGACGATTGCGACGGAGACTGCGGGAATCGAGCAAATCGTGGTTGACAGTCCTGATCTGGCCCGCAGTAAACCGGAGCTGATGCGGGCCGCGCTGCGGCATCGCTGGCAAGCCGCGGCTGGGGCGGAAGAGTGGCAGGCAGTCTACGCTGCGGTCCGGGCCGAATTTCCCGCGCAACTGGAAGACCGGGCGGGCATCGAATGCGACCGGGCAGCGGCGTATGCCGGAGAAGTGACACCGGAGCTGATAGCCCCGGGCCGGTTTTCTGCCTCGGCTCTCGAGCGCTACGCCATGTGCCCGTTTGCCTATTTTGTGACCGATGTGTTGGGGCTGGCCAGTTGGGAGGCCGCCGATGAAGGAATGGACGCCTTGTCGGCCGGTTCGATCTGGCATGAACTTTTGGCTGCCTTCATGGCGCAGCATCGGGGGAAAAAGTTGCTGCCGGCGGCACTTGACGCCTATGCGGCCGACCTGACGGCGCGGCTGGACCAGATTGTGCGTAAAAAAGAACGGCAGGGACGGGTTGTGCCGGGGATCTGGTGGCAGTATGAACGGCCCCGCTGGGAGCAAGCATTACGGCAATGGCTGGTGGCGGAACTCAGCCGGCAAAGCGCAACGGCGGCAACACCGCAGTATTTCGAGTGGTCATTTGGTATGGCGGCAAGACCGGACAGCGATGCTCACTCCAGCCCGGACCCGCTCTGCATAGAGCAGGCCGGCCAGCGGGTTGAGCTGCAGGGGAAGGTGGACCGGATCGACGCCGATGCGGCGGAACTGCGGGTCATTGATTACAAGAGCGGTCAGCTGCCGACCAACAAACAGGTGCAACAGGGCGTCTGCCTGCAGGCGCCGGTCTATATGATGGCGGCGCAAACCTTATTGGGCCCGGGAGTATCCTGCCGGGAAGGACTTTATGTTCCCGTGGGTCGTGAAGGCAGGGACTTTGTCCTGCCGGGCAAAAAGCTGTCTCCGGAAGAACTGTTTGATTTGACCAGGCAGTATGTGCTCCAATGGACGGACGGAATAAGAAGCGGCAAGTTTGCGGCGCAGCCTGCCATCGAATGCGCCTCCTATTGTCCGGCGGCGTCGTTTTGCCGGCGCAGTGAAGCGGCAGAGGCTGAGGATTCGGAGGAACAGCAGGATGAATAATTTTACCGCCGGTCAAAAAAAGGCGATCGAGACACTGGACCGCAATTTGTTGGTGAAAGCCGGCGCCGGAGCGGGGAAAACGCGGGTTCTGGTCGAGCGGTACATTGCGATTTTGGAACAGGCGGCAGCTGATGTAGAGGGAATTGTGGCGATCACGTTCACCCGCAAAGCGGCGCGCGAGATGAAAGAACGGGTGCGGACCCGGGTTCGCCGGTTGATGGCGGAAACGGCGGGCAGCGCCGAATGGCAGCGCTGGGCCGATGTGGACCGAAAAATGGACAGTGCGCCGATCACCACGATTCATTCACTGTGCAGCCGAATTTTGCGCGAAAACCCGGCTGAAGCCGGTGTTGACCCGGAATTCGGTCTGATGGAAGCCGCTGACGAAATAAGTCTGCTGGATGAAACATGGCGGCGGGTGCTGGATCAGGCGGCAACCCGGCAGGAAGTCTGGCTGACCAATTTGCTGGCGATTTATAGCCCCAATCAGGTGCGTCAGGAGTTCCGCGCCTTGTTCGAACAACTGCTGACAGCCGGCTTGATCGGTCCGCGGCTGGCGGAAGTGCTCTGGCCGGAGGCGCCGGAGGCGGCAGTGCCTGCCCGCGAAAAACTTAAATTAGCATATCAGGAGCTGTTCGAGTGGATACCCGCCGGCGGCAAGTTGACAAAGACACAGGCCACACTGGCTGAAATCCGGGCCGAGTGGCTGCAAACCGAAGCCAGGATCGACGCAGCCCTGCAGGACGCGGCGCTTTTGGATGAACTGGATGCGGCGTTAAAAGGCTTGCGCGGCAGCAGCGAGATGAATGAAGCGATCCAGCGGAGAAAAGCGGCGGCACAGGATTACCGCGGTGCAGTGCTCGACTTGCAGCTGCAGCGGATCGTGCCGGATCTGTGCGCCTGGTTCTGTCAGGCGGCGGAGGCCTGGGCACAGGCAAAACAGCAGCGGGGCGCGTTGACTTATGACGATCTGGAAAACGGCGCGGAAAAGTTGCTGCGCAATCACCCGACCGTCTGCGCGCAGTATGTGCAGCGATTCCGGTTTTTGATGGTGGACGAATGTCAGGACATCAATGAACGGCAGCGCCGGATCATCTATATGCTGGCCGGTGGGCAGCCGGACAGGCTGCAGGGCAAAAAACTGTTTGCGGTCGGCGATGGCAAACAGTCGATCTATCGATTCCGTGGCGCAGACAGCCAGGTGTTCAAACGGGTGGAAGCCGATGTGCGCCATAACGGCGGCGAAGTGGTCGAGCTATTGGATAACTTCCGTTCGCACCGCGACCTGGTCGGCGCATTTAATGATTTTTTCCTGCAACTGATGCCGGCTGGAGTTTGCGAAGAGGAAGCCGAAGGCGCCGATTCCGTCGAATACGAAAGCTTGATTGGCACGCGGGGGGCAGCAGAACAGGCGCAGGTAGAAATGTGGGTTTTGGACGCAAATGCGCTGCAGGGCAAAGATGCCCGGGCGCAGGAAGCTGAGATGATCGCGGCGCGGATTCTGGCCATGGTCAACGAGAGTCAGGGATCAGTGCGATTTCGCGACATTGTCGTGCTGCTGCGGGCATTTACCCATGTGAACCGGTATGAGGCGGCCTTTGCCGCAGCCGGTATCCCTTACTATGTGACTGGCGGGCGCGGCTTTGCCGCCCGTCAGGAAGTCGCCGACGTATTGGCTCTGCTGCAGTTTTTGCTCAATCCTTATCATGAAATCGCTTTGTTTGCCACGCTGCGATCGCCGTTTTTTCTGCTGTCGGACGATACTTTGCTGCGGCTGCGGCTTGCCGGCGGCGAAGCCGGAATCTGGGGCGGCCTGTCGGATGCTTCGCATATCGCTGGACTGGACGAAAAACAGATCGAGGCGGCCGGGCGGGCGCGGCAGCTGCTTTCAGGCTGGCTGGAACGGCGCGGCTATCTGTCGCCGGCGCAACTGCTGCGCGAAGCATTTTCCGCCACAGGCTTCGATTTACTGCAACTCAGCCAATTCATGGGCGACCGGCGTTATGCCAATTTGCTGAAAATGGAGGAGATGGCGCTGACTTTTGCCGAATCCGGCGGCGGCAGTCTGGCGGAATTCCTCCACTACATCGAGCAGCGGGCCGCCGACGAAGGCGAAGCGGAGATCGATAGCGAAGCCGGCGATACGGTACGGATCATGACGATCCACAAATCGAAGGGACTGGAGTTTCCGGTCGTGATCGTGCCGGATTTGCAACGGCGGTTTAACCTGAAGAAACAACTGACCGTGTTTTTGCCGGACAAAGGCATGGGGCTGAAAATCCCCGATGCACGCGGCAAACTATGGGAATCGGCAAGGTTTCGCCAGATTTCCCGCCGGGACCATGCACTGGAAAAAGCGGAACTGAAACGACTGCTGTATGTAGCGATGACCCGGGCCGAACGTCAGGTGGTGCTGTCCGCCGTGGTGGACAATCCCAAGACGCAAAAAGGCTTTCAAAATTCAACCGGCTGGCTGGACTGGACGCGCAACCTGCTTGGTCTGGGCGCTGTGATGCAGGAATGGCCGGAGACGCTGCGAATTGGCAATACACAGGTGAAAATCTGCCGGCAGGATGCCGGCGGGGTATTGCCGCCAAGCCAAACGCCGAATCTGGCGCTGGAATTGCAGGCAGGCCGGAAGATCGAATTGCCGGCGCAGATCAGGCGAAACATTGAACCGATCAGCGTAACGGCAGCAAAACCGCGGACCTTGTCACCGGCTTATCTGGCGGAATATGTCAGCTGCCCGCGGCGTTATTTCTATGCCCATATCTGCCGGCTGCCCGGCATGCAAATCCGGCGCGGCGGTGAAAACGGGGAAACCGTTGCCAGCGAGCAACAGGCCAATCTGGCGCCGCAACAATTGGGTATCGTATTTCACCGGTTCCTGGAACTGATGAACCCGGCGGTTGACTGCGAGGAAGCCTTGGAACAGGCATTGACGGAAATCATTCCGCCTGCCTTCCGGGAAGAGGCGCGTCATCCGTTGTCGCGCTGGGTGGCAAACTACGTTCGCAGCCCATTGTTCGCCGATGTTTGCACGGTCACTGAAGACCGGCGGGAATGGCCATTTCAATATCGACTGCTGACCGCAGCGGCGCATTTGCCGGTAGTCTGGCTATCGGGGCAAATCGACCGGCTGCTGCTTTATCCGGATGGAACGCTGGGGATTCTCGATTACAAGACGGATTGGGTCAAATCGGGGCAATTGCAGGAAAAAGCCGCCCACTACCGACTGCAGATCGCAGGGTACGCGTTGGCGGCTGAGGTGATCATGAAGCGGCCGGTAAGGGATGCCCGCTTGTATTTTGCCCGCCTGGGCGAAATTGTGTCTGTCGCTGTGGACCGGCAGTCGCTGGACTCGGCGCGGAGCGAACTGCAAACGATGGCGGAATTTATCCGCAGCCACCAGCGGGAGGCGGACTATGCCTGCCGGACCGAACGGTGCGGGACTTGCCCGTTTCAGGCAGTTTGCCTGCAGGAATGATTACAGGTTCAGGCTGCTGCCGGGCTGCATGACCTGGACCGGGATGCCGAAGCGCTTTTCCACGTCCTGCTTGAAGGCGGAGGGATCCTGGGCGATCAGCGGCCAGGTGTTGTAGTGCATCGGAACAACCAGCTTCGGGTTGATCAGGTTGGCTGCTTCCGCCGCATCGCCCGGCCCCATCGTAAAATTATCGCCGATCGGCAACAGGGCGACATCGATTGACTCCAACCGGCCGAGCAGGGCCATGTCGCCGAAGATTCCAGTATCGCCGGTGTGATAGATCGTTTTGCCGAAGAAGTTGACGATAAATCCGCAGGCATGGCCGCCAGGAATGCCGGAGCCATGAAAAGCCTGGGTGATGCGTACATAGCCGAAATCAAAGTTGTGTTTGCCGCCGATATGCATGGCATGGGACGATACACCCTTTTCTGCGCAAGCTCTGGCAACTTCGGCAGTGGCGATGACTGTTGCGCCGTTTTGTCTGGCGATACTGACCGCATCGCCCAAATGATCGTCGTGGCCATGCGATACCAGGATGTGCTGACAGGCAATCTGTTCTACCGGGCTGGCAGCGATGGGGTTGCCGGTCAAAAACGGATCGATGATAATGGTGTTTTTTCCTTCCCGTAATAAAAAACAGGCGTGACCGAGAAATTTCAGTTCTGGCATGGCGAACCCTCCTCGAAAAGTATCTACTTATATTGTTCGCTTTTTGTGCGCCAACCCCTTTCATGGCTGGCAAGGATTTTTGCACCCGGGTAGAGAATAGTAGAAAAAACTAAATGACAAGGAGCATCCGCTAGCATGGCTGTCGATGCATACCAACGCGAAATCAAATATTTGCGTCTTTCCGTAACCGATCGCTGCAATTACCGTTGCACCTATTGCGTTCCGCCCGGAGGAGTCAATTGGCTGAGCGAGGCTGAAGTGCTCTCCGATGACGAAATCCTGCGGGTACTCGCCGTATTGGGCAAACTGGGGGTGTCACGCGTCCGGCTGACCGGCGGCGAACCGTTGATGCGGCCGGGATTGGTCGAGTTGATCCGTCGCATCCGTTCATTGGATGTGCTGGAAGATTTATCGCTGACCACCAACGGCAGTATGTTGGTCAAGTATGCGACATCCTTGAAACAGGCCGGCGTGGACCGGGTCAATATCAGTCTGGACACGGTAGAACCGACCAGATTTCGCGACTTGACCTGCGGCGGTAATGTGCAGGATGTTCTGGACGGAATTCAGGCAGCGATTGCGGCTGGCCTGTCGCCGGTAAAACTCAATGTAGTGCTGACCGACGCGATGCAAGAAGCCGATTTGGCTTTTTTCCGCGAAATGGTCCGCAGTTCGCCCGTCATCGTCCGGTTTATCGAATATATGCCGTCGCATCAATGCCGGGTCCGTACCGGCATGACCGTGACTTCGGTCACCGAGAGCCTGAAGAAAATGGGCAGCAACTCCCTTGGGCCGCCCAAACAAAACCCGCATGGCTGTGGTCCGGCGCAGTATCTGCAGGCAGATGCGGAGCAGGGGATGTACGGCTTTATTGCGCCGATATCCAGTGGCTATTGCGATCGCTGCAACCGAATCCGGCTGACGGCGGACGGCAGGCTGCGGCCATGCCTGTTGTCGGATGTGGAGATCGACCTGCGGCGCGCCCTGCGCGAGAGTGCATCGGACGAGCAGATTGCCGCGCTGTTTCAGCAGGCGCTGCAAAGCAAACCATCGGCTCATCAACTGGCGGATCATGGGGCACGAGCTTTTCGCAAACGCGGCATGTCACAAATTGGCGGCTGACAGAACGCATAGCAGGAGTTTGTCAAAACGCAGCGAATTCTTAGCAAATCATCAAAAAAACGCCTGGGCGTATGATTGGAGACTAAAGCCATAATGGTCATCGAAGTTCGGTTTTTCGCTTCCCTGCGGCGGTATACGCCTAATGACCCCAGTGGAATCATTTCGGTAGATGTGGTGGATGATTTGACCGTGGAAGAGCTGCTGCATCAGATGGAAGTCGATACAGCGCCGATCAACAGTATTTTGGTCAATGGCAAGGAAGGGTCCCTGGCTACCCATCTTGCAGATGGCGACCGGCTGGGGCTGTTTCCGCTAAACGTGAACGGGAGCAAGTAGTACTATGGAACTGACGCACTTTGATGCTGCGGGACGGGCTCACATGGTGAATGTGACCGATAAACCGGAGACTGAGCGCACGGCGGTGGCGGCGGGGCGGGTCGTGATGGCGGCGGAAACGCTGGCAAAAATCGAAGCCGGCCTGATCGGCAAGGGTGATGTGCTGGCGGTGGCGCAAGTCGCCGGAGTTATGGCTGCCAAGAAAACCTGGGAGATTATCCCGATGTGCCATCCTTTACTATTAACGGGGATCGGCATATCTTTCACGCTGGATGCCGGCGCGTCGGCGATCGACATCCGGGCGGAAGTAAAAACAACCGGCAAGACTGGCGTCGAGATGGAAGCGCTGACTGCGGTATCGGCGGCAGCATTGACCATTTATGACATGTGCAAGGCGATCGACCGCGGCATGTGCGTGGAAAATATCCGTTTACTGCGCAAGGCTGGCGGCCGCAGCGGCGTATTTGAACGAGAGGGTGAATAAGATGCAGGGTACTGTCGTAGCTGTATGTACCAGTGCCAAAAAAGGACAACGCAAGGTAGACGTGGGAACGGCTGTGCTGATTGCCGGACAGGGAATCGAAGGTGACGCCCATGCCGGGTTTGCCCACCGCCAGATCAGCCTGTTGGCGATCGAGAGCATTGACAAGATGAAGCAAAAGTGCGGCGACCTGGTTCCCGGCGATTTTGCCGAAAACCTTACGGTCGAGGGCCTGGACCTGCCGGCGCTGCCAGTGGGAACGGTGCTGCATATCGGCGAGACGGTCCTGAAAGTCAGCCAGATCGGCAAAGAATGCCATCACGGCTGCGAAGTGATGAAAGCAGTGGGCGACTGCGTAATGCCGCGCGAAGGTATCTTTGCGACAGTCGAGCAGGGCGGCAGAATTTCACGTGGTGATACGGTCGAGGTCATCGGGCATGTTTAGCATTGGCATTATTACGGCCAGTGACAAAGGATCTCGCGGTGAACGGGAAGACGCCAGCGGCCGTCTGATCGCCACGATGCTGCAGGAACTGGGCGAGATCCGTAGTTATCAGGTAGTACCCGACGATGCGGAACAAATCAGCCGCGAAATGATCGTTATGGCCGACCAACTGGGCTTAGACCTGATTCTGACTACCGGCGGCACCGGCCTTGGTCCGCGCGACGTCACGCCGGAGGCGACGCTAGCTGTGGTTGACCGGCAAGTACCGGGAATTGCCGAGGCGATGCGGGCCAAGTCGCTGGAGATCACTTCACGGGCCATGTTGTCGCGGGCGGTGGCCGGCATGCGCAACAAAACCTTGATCATCAACCTGCCGGGCAGCCCCAAGGGCGTGAAGGAATGTCTGGAAGTGATCCTGCCGGCGCTGGAACACGGACTGGCGATCATGAAGGGCGAAGCGAGCGAGTGCGCCCGCCACTGATATTTTGGCTATGAGGATGGATTTGCCTGATGCAATATAATTTTGACGAGATCATTGATCGCAAAAATACCAACGCCGAGAACACGGACGGATTCCGCAGCTATATCTTT
>CAYLSL010000042.1:0-15555 GCA_964386615.1 uncultured Veillonellaceae bacterium | reverse complement strand
TGGGCGACCTGAAGAAAGTGCTGACCAATGTGAAGACGCGCGGCACCTGGGGCGAGATTCAGCTGGGCGCCCTGTTGGAGCAGATCCTGGCGCCGGGGCAGTATGCGACGAACGTGGCGACCAAGCCGGGCAGCGACGCGCGGGTCGAATTCGCAATCATCCTGCCGGGCCAGGGCGGTTCGGAGATCGTCCATTTGCCGATTGACGCCAAGTTTCCCCAGGAGGATTACCAACGCCTGCTGGAGGCGCAGGAGCTGGCCGATGCCGCCGCCGCCGAAGCTGCAGCCAAAGCGCTGGAGATCCGGATCAAGGCCGAAGCGAAGGACATCCGCGACAAATACCTGTCGCCGCCGCACACGACCGATTTCGGCATTCTGTTCCTGCCGGTGGAAGGGCTGTATGCCGAGGTGCTGCGCCGGACCGGTTTGTATGAAACCTTGATGCGCGAGTACCATGTGACTGTCGCCGGGCCGACGACCTTGTCGGCGATTCTCAGCAGTCTGCAGATGGGGTTCCGCACCCTGGCGATCGAAAAACGTTCCTCGGAAGTCTGGATGCTGCTTAGCGCGGTGAAAACCGAATTTGGCAAATTTGGCGATATTCTGGAGAAAACCAACAAAAAACTGCAGGAAGCCAGCAATGTGATGGATGATGCGGCGCGCAAAAGCCGCACGATCGAACGCAAGCTAAAGGGTGTGCAGCTACTTCCGTCCGCCGGGGCGGAAACCCTGCTGGCACAAGCGGCGGAGGCCGATGACGGGGTGGACATTCGCCCGCCGGTATAATACAATATGGGTCAATGAAAATGAACAACAGCGAAACCTTGAGGTGAGCGAAATGAAAAAATCAATCGGCGCAGCTCTCGTTATAATGGCACTAACTGTCGTATTTGTGGCCGACATGCCGGACGCGGCGGCAAAAAACCTGCCGGCCGGCGGTGGCGTGACCGCAGCCTGCCTTGACTACGGGATTGAGATGCGGGACGGCAAGCAGGTAAAATCCTGCCTGCTGGAAAAAGCGACGGAGTTTACGGCCGTAGGCGGACAGGCGATTTCCTGTGCGCCCAAGCATGCAGTGGCATTTACGCCGACTGGTCAAGTCGAGTATTGCACGTTGACCGTCGATACCAAATACCGTCGTACGATGACGGAGCCGGTCGAGGTGAAGGCCGGCGGCCGGGTGGCTTTTTATCCGGCAGGGACCGTGGAAGTGGCCCGGCTCAAGGATTCGCAGCAACTGCCTTATAAAAAGGACGCTGTCGTGCCCTGCCGCGGCGACGCGCCGATTTCGTTCCGGACCGATGGCTATGTTGCCACCTGTATTCTGGATCAGGAAAGCCTGTTTGTCAGCACGCTGAAGACCAAGAAACCGGTTTCCAGTACTTGCAAGGCCGGCGGCTTGATCGCCTTTGATGAAGACGGAAAATTTAGCGGCTGTTACCCGCCGCCGCCACTAAAACCGGTTGCGCCGGACAAAACACCGGCGCCGGCGGATAAAACCAACACGCAAGGAGGCCAGAATCAGTGAGAGAATTTGTTTCCCATAAAGCGGCCCAGTTTAAGGAATCGGTGATCCGGGAGATGTCCCGTGTCGCCGCCAAGCATAAAGCCGTGAACCTGGCCCAGGGTTTCCCCGACTTCCCGGCGCCGCCCGAGATCAAGGACGCGGCCTGCCGGGCGATCATGAACAACCACAATCAGTATGCGATCACCTGGGGGACCAAGAGCCTGCGTGACGCGATTGTCGCCAAGACATTGCACGATTATGGCGTGCAGCTGGACCCGGAAACCAATCTGACCGTTTGCTGCGGCGCGACCGAAGGGATGATTGCCTCCTTGATGGCGACCGTCAATCCGGGCGAAGAAGTCGTCGTATTCGAGCCTTTCTACGAAAACTACGGTCCGGACGCGATTCTGTGCGGTGCAACGCCGCGCTTCGTCAGTTTGAATCCGCCGGAGTTCTCGTTTGACCGGGCTGAACTGGCGGCATCGTTCAATGACAAGACCCGCGCCATTATCATCAACTCGCCGAACAACCCGACCGGCCGGGTGTTTTCCCGCAGCGACCTCGAGTTTATCGCCGAGCTCTGCCAAAAACATGATGTGCTGGCGATTACCGATGAAATTTATGAGCATATTCTCTATGACGGGGCCGAACATATTCCGCTGTGGACGCTGCCCGGCATGGCCGAGCGCACGATTGCCGTCAACAGCGTATCGAAAACTTACAGCGTAACGGGTTGGCGGATCGGTTTCATCATGGCGTCGGCAGAACTGACGGCATCCATCCGCAAGGTGCACGATTTCCTCACCGTCGGGGCATCGGCCCCCTTGCAGGAAGCCTGTGCCGAGGCATTTGCCTTCCCCGACAGCTATTATCAGGAGCTGAGCGATTTTTACCGCGAGCGGCGCGACTACCTGCTGCAGGCGCTGACGGACGTCGGCTTCCGCTGCGTACGTCCCGGCGGCGCCTACTACATCATGGCCGAAATCGAACCGTTCGGCTGGGATGATGATGTGGCCTTCGCGATTTATCTGGCCTCAGAAATCGGCGTGGCTACGGTGCCAGGCTCCAGTTTCTACCGTCCGGGCCATCCGGATGCGAAAAAATTCATCCGGTTCTGTTTCTGCAAGGAGATGGCGACGCTGGAAGCCGCCGTGGCAAAACTGCAGAAACTGAAAGTTGCGCAGAAGTAAAGAGAATGTAAAATAAAGGGTAACTCTGAAATAACAGAGATTGCCTTGGCTTGGCTTCGTAGTATTCGCCGGCAAAACCAGTCGCAAGTCGCTGCGAATCAAGATAACAAGCGATAGCAATCGAGTTATTCAGTGTTACCAAAGTTGGTTATCTTACAAAATGCAAAAACGGGTCCTGATCCAGGGGCCCGTTTTTTTGTTCCCCGGATTCGCGCGAAGTTGCAGGAGTTGTTGCCGCAAAAGTGGAAAGATATGCAATAAGACCGCGCATAAATTTGCGGGAAAGAAGGACGGTTGATTGAATAGCCGGATCAGTGCGATTTCGCTGCAAACGAAACTGGCAAGCGGGATTTTGTTGATCAGTTTTGTACTGGTCGGCTTTGCTATGATGCTGCTCAATCAGGCGCGCGGCGACTTTGCCAGAATGGAACGGATTGAGTCGATCCATCATTGCGGTGACCATCTGATTTTGGCAATCGAAAATCTGGCGTTTGAACGAGGCAGAACCAATGTGGTGCTGGCGGCGGATAGCCCGATCGATGCGGCGAATCTGGCGTTCATACAATCGCGCCGTCAACATGCCGACAAAGAACTCGAAGCCAGCCTGGAACTGTTGGCAGTGATTGAGCCGCAGCTGGTTCGACCGCTGCAGATAGAGTATGACAAACACCGCTATTTGCGCCAACAGGTCGATGCCGCGTTCAAATTGCCGGCGATGGCCAGAGACCCGAAATTGCGCGATGAATGGTTCGGACAGGCTAGCCTCTTTATTGGGCAGTTGCGCAATGCATTCGCCCACTTGAGCAAGACTGAAGTTGCTGCAGGGCGTTACGACCATTATCACAAATACCAGTTCAACGGAATAGAGTTTCGTCTGATTGCCGGACAAAGCGCCAGCGTTGTGACGTCTGCACTGAATAAAACCGGTCCGGTTACGGCGGCGGAATATCAATCCTATATTGAGCTGCGCGCCCAGGCGGATTATATCTGGTCAAGAATCGCGGCCGACACATATGCGTTTGCCAGTCCTGCCCTGATCGAACAAAAAAACCGGGTCGAGCAGGTGTATTACCGCGAATACCGGTCGGTACAGGAAAAAATGCTGGAACTGGTTATGGCCGGGCGGCCGCCGGGGATTTTGGTGATGCAGTTGGCCGATCTTTCGGTGCCGGCGATGGATTCTGTCTTTGGTCTGATTAAACAGGCCAATGCCGAAGCCCGCGGGCACACAAAGCGTGAAAAGGAACAGGCGGCAGCCAGACTGCAGATTGCCATTTTGCAATTTGCCCTGGCGGTGGGTTTTGTTGTTGTTATACTTGGTTACTTCCATTACCGCTTATTTCAGCCGCTGCAAAAGATCGTGCTGGCGCAAAAAAGCATTGTAGCCGGAGAAACTGCGCCTTTTTTGCAGGCGGAAGCCGCCCGCGGCGATGAAATCGGCCTGCTGGCGCAAGGGGTGACCCGGTTGCAGGCGAGCATGCTGGAAGAACGCCGGCTAAAGGATATCAATGCCGATATGGCGATGACCGACCGGTTGACCGGACTGAACAACCGCCAGCTGCTGGACCGGGAAATCGACGGACTGATGGAGCTGGCCGACCGCTATCAGGAGCCGGTCTCGATGATTATCTTTGACCTGGATCGATTCAAAACGGTGAATGACAAGTGGGGACATCCTACCGGCGATGAGGTCTTGAAACGAACGGCCCGCCTGGCCAGCGAACAGGTCCGCAAATCGGACCTGCTGATCCGCTTTGGCGGCGAGGAGTTTCTCATCGTGTTGCCGCGCACCGGGGTGACTGCTGCAGTGATCACGGCGGAAAAAATCCGGACCATATTGGAAACGACGCCGCATCCCACGGCCGGTATCGTGACGGCCAGTTTTGGCGTTGCCGAACGCAACCGGGCGGAATCCTTCAAAAACTGGTACAAACGCTGCGATGAGGCCCTGTATCAGGCCAAGCAGAACGGGCGCAACCGGGTGACGGCCTGTACGGAAGAGTGCATGCCTGTTGCATCGATACACATGGAGTGGCTGCCGGAATGGGAAAGCGGGCATGCCGAGATCGACACGCAGCATAAAGCATTGGTGGATGACGCCAATCAATTGATGAGCACCGCGCTCCTGCGTCAGCAGGACCCGGCAAAAATTTTACCCCGGCTGGACCAGCTCCTGGAGCATCTGGCGAATCATTTTGCCTGTGAGGAGACCGTATTGCAGGAACTTGGCTATGACCAGGCGGATGCGCATGCGACTGAGCATCGACAGTTGGTCGCCAAGGCGCTGCGGATGAAAACGGCTTACCAGCAAGGCGAAATCAAGCCGTCGGCGTTTATTTCATTCATCGTGGACGATGTGATCATCGGGCACATGATCAAAGCGGACACCAGCTACTTTTCCCTGACCCGCAAGCAGAGCGTGTGACAATCTTTGGCAAAAGCAGGGGGAACAGAACGGCAGCGCGAATAGATACAGGAAACCGATTTTTTGGTCTGCCGCATTTGGCATGAACGGCAGTGGATAACTTCGCTGTGAGGTGAACATCGTGAAATTATGGAAAAATAGCCTGCGGGTTCTGTTTGTCGCCATGGGGATCCTGCTGCTGGCAAATGTCTGCGCACCGCAGCCGGCCGAGGCGCTGCTGATCGGAACCAAGCAGGAAATCGAATTGGGCAAGGGCGTAGCCGCAGATCTGGAGAAGAAATTCGGCGTGGTCAACGACCCTGAATTGCAGGCCCGGGTAGCGAGGATCGGTGCGGCGATCGCTGCGGTGTCGGACCGCAAGGATATCCCCTACCAGTTTAAGGTGCTGAATTCGAAAGAAGTCAATGCGCTGGCGGTTCCCGGCGGCTACATCTACTTGTTTAAAGGTCTGGTTGATTACATGCCGTCCGATCATGAACTGGCCGGCATTATCGGCCACGAAGTCGGCCATATCGTAAAACGGCATACCGTGGTGCAGATTGAACGCAGTCTGGCGGTGGGAGTCCTGTTCGCCATCTTGTTCGGCAACAGCAACAGCGCCATTCTGGGCGATTTGATCGGCAGCGCCCTGATGGCCGGCTACAGCCGCGAGGCAGAGCGGGAGGCCGACAACCTGGGTGTCGTCCACACGATGCGGGCCGGTTACAATCCTTACAGCATGCTGGTCGGCATGGAAAAACTGGAAGCGATGAGCGGCAAATCGAACTATGGTCTGTTCTCCACCCACCCGGACACGGTGAACCGGGTCAATGCGATCCGCAATCAGATCAACAATGATTTCAAAGTCCGGCCGATGGTGGCGGAAAAGGATAAATCGGCCCAGGTCGTCGACGGCGCCTGGAGCCTGCCGACATTCCATGCCAAATACGCCGGCTACACGCCGCGGATGCGGGCGCATCTCACTGCCGGCAAAATATACCGGGTGACCAGTCTGGCCGACTATTCCAGCGACAAGTTGTATGTCAACGACCTGGAAAATGCGATGGCGGTTTATTATGACGAAGACCGCGAGCCGGTCGCCGTGGTGACGCCGCAGGATGCGACGGCAAACGGTCTTGCCGGAATGAACGAGATGGCGCAGCTCATCGTGATGCGAATTCGGGAAAGGGCGGGGCGGTAATCAGATGAAACCATTTAATTTTTTGTCGAAAATTGTCGGGGCAGGATTAATGGCCGTGCTGCTGGTTGGTTCTTCGGCCGGACTGGCGGCGCCCAAAGAAATGAAGCTGAAGCTGAATGAGCCCGGAACCGCTGCCGAGTGGACGATTGGTGCGAACAATACGGTGAAATGGTCGTACCGCGGTGAGTTGGGCGCCACCGTGCAGATTACCCTGCAACGGGTCGGTTGGCTGAATGCCCGTATGACCGTCGTTGAGGCGGCGCCGATCGGGCCGGAAAAATCCGGCAGTTATAAATGGATGGTACCGGATAGTTTGCCGCCCGGCAGCAATTACACGATTGCCGTCACTGCCGAAAACGGACTTAGTGAGACTTCCGGCGAATTTTCACTGGTGGCGGGCAAGACGCCGTTGACGCAGATCAGCCTGGAGGCTTTGCCCAAAGGGGCGGAAAAATGGACGATTGGCGCGCCGGTATCGCTGCGCTGGACTTATGCCGGCAATCCCGGACAGACCGTGAAACTGGCGTTGATCAACAAGACCGATAGTGAATTGATTCCGATTGTAGCGTCCATTCCGATCGGTGTCGACGGAAAAGGCCGCTATGAATGGACTGTGCCCAAACTGAAACCCGGCGGCGACTATTATATTGCGATTGCCAGTACGACCAACGCCTTTTATCAAGATCTGGGCAAAACTCCGGTGATCATTTCGGCGACCAAATAGGTCCGGCTTCGGTCGGACTTTCTTTGCAATTGGGGGAGGGAAACACTTTGCGCACGGAACCGCTGGACCAATCCAACCTGTATCTGTTTCATGAAGGAACCCAGACGCAGGCCTACGCTTTGTTTGGCGCGCATCCGATGCAGCAGGACGGTCAGTGGGGAACCCGGTTTGCGGTTTGGGCGCCGCATGCGACCAATGTCTGGATTGAAGGCGATTTCAACCAATGGTGCGGCAATGGTTTCCGCATGGAACGGATCAAAGACTCCGGTGTCTGGGTGTTGTTTGCGCCGGGCGTTGGCGCCGGCGCGCTCTATAAATATGCGATTCAGCACGAGTCGGGTGAGATCCGCGTCAAGGCTGATCCGTTCGCGTTTGCGGCTGAACTGCGGCCGAGCACCGCATCCCGGGTGGTGGATGCCGGTGATTTTTGCTGGACCGACGGCGACTGGCTGGCCCGGCAGCAGCAAAACCCGATCTATTCACGGCCGCTCAATATTTACGAAGTGCATCTGGGCTCGTGGCGGCGCGGCGCGGACGGGTCCTTTCTGAACTACCGCGAACTGGCCCATTCGTTGGTCGACTATGCGGTGGAAATGGGCTATACCCATCTGGAACTGCTGCCGGTGGCCGAGCATCCGCTTGACATGTCCTGGGGCTACCAGCAGACCGGTTATTACGCCGTGACCAGCCGCTACGGCTCGCCGGAAGACTTCATGTATTTTGTCAACCGGGCGCACGAGCGCGGGCTGGGCGTATTGCTGGACTGGGTGCCGGGCCATTTTTGCAAGGATGATCACGGGCTGGCCCGCTTCGACGGGGAAAACCTGTTCGAACCGCATGACCAGCTGCAGGCGGAAAATATCGAATGGGGCACGCTCAACTTTGACCTCGGTCGTTCGGAAGTCCGCAGTTTTCTGATTTCCAATGCGCTGTTCTGGTTTGATGTCTACCACCTGGACGGACTACGGGTGGACGCCGTCGCCAATCTGCTGTATCTGGATTTCGCCCGCCGGCCGGGCAACTGGCGGCCCAACAAACATGGCGGCCGGGAAAATCTGGAGGCCGTCGACTTTTTGCGCAAGTTGAATGCGGCGGTGTTCGCCCGCCATCCGGCAGCCTTGATGATCGCCGAGGAATCGACGACCTGGACCGGCGTGACCCGGCCCGCCCATCAGGGCGGCCTTGGTTTCAACTATAAATGGAACATGGGCTGGATGAACGACATGCTGCGCTATGTGAAAATCGACCCGCTGTTCCGCAAGGGTTCGCACAATCTGGTGACGTTCGCGATGATGTACATGTACTCGGAAAATTTCGTGCTTCCGCTGTCGCATGACGAAGTGGTGCACGGCAAGCACTCGCTGCTCGACAAGATGCCGGGCGATTACTGGCAGAAGTTTGCCGGGCTGCGCGGCTTTCTCGGCTTCACCCTGACCCATCCCGGCAAGAAACTGCTGTTCATGGGCGGCGAGTTCGGCCAGTTCATCGAGTGGAACGAGGACCAGAGCCTCGACTGGCACCTGCTGGAGTATGAACAGCACGGCAAGCTGCATGCTTTTGTGAAGGCGCTTAACCATTTTTATCTGTCCGAGCCCAGTCTGTGGCAACAGGACCATCAACGGGCCGGTTTCCGCTGGATCAATGCCGATGACCGAAACGCCGGGATTGTCAGTTATGTTCGCTATGCAAAGGATCCGGCCGACTGGCTGGTGATTGTCTGCAACTTTACGCCGATGGGGCGCGACGGCTATGTGATCGGCGTGCCGGAGCCGGGTGAATATCGCGAGGTGTTCAACAGCGACCGGGCCGAGTATGGCGGCAGCGACAAAATTCATGCAATGCCGCTGCTCACCGGTAAAACCGGCTGGGGGCCCTGGCCGCATTCGCTGGCGGTTGGCGTACCGCCGCTTGGTTTTATCTGCTTCAAAAAAATCTGACCGCGACTCTTAGACTGGGGGAGGGGTAGTATGCGAAAAAAGAAAACGATTGCGATGATTTTGGCTGGCGGACAGGGAACCCGGCTGGGCGCCCTGACCAAGAACATTGCCAAACCGGCCGTGCCGTTCGGCGGCAAGTACCGGATCATTGATTTTCCGCTTTCCAACTGCAGCAACTCCGGCATCGACACGGTCGGCATCCTCACCCAGTACAAGCCGTTTTTCCTGCACAGCTATGTCGGGATCGGCAGCCCCTGGGACCTCGACCGCAAGGATGGCGGCGTATTCATCCTGCCGCCCTACACGCATGACGCCGGCGGCGAGTGGTACAAGGGCACCGCCGATGCGATCTATCAGAACGTGGAGTTCATCGACCAGCACGACCCGGTCTGGATTGTGATCCTGTCCGGCGACCACATTTATAAAATGGATTACAGCCGCATGCTGGAGTTCCATGAAGCCAAAGAGGCCGATGCGACCCTGGCCGTGATCGAGGTGCCATGGGAAGATACCCGCCGCTTCGGCATCATGAACACCGATGCCAATGACCGGATCACCGAATTTGAGGAAAAACCCGCCAAAGCCAAAAGCAATCTGGCTTCGATGGGTGTCTATATATTCCGCTGGCAATACCTCAAATACTATCTGACCCGTGACGCGAAAGACGCCGCTTCGGTGCACGATTTCGGCCGCAATATCATCCCCGGCATGATTGACAGCGGGCAAAGCGTCTATGCATATCGGTTCAAGGACTACTGGCGGGATGTCGGTACGGTGGAAAGTCTGTGGGAAGCGAACATGGACCTGTTGTCCGACCGGCCCCAGCTGGACCTGCATGATCCCAACTGGCGGATTTACTCGGTAAACCCGGTCCGGCCGCCCCACTATGCCGGGCCCAATTCGCAGATCAGCCAGTCGATGATCAGTGAAGGCTGCCAGATTTTCGGCCAGGTCAAGCGTTGTGTGGTTTTTCCCAACGTGGTCATCGGCGAAGGCGCCCAAGTCACCGACTCGGTCCTGATGCCGGGCGTCACTGTGGCGCCGCAGGCGATGATTACCCGGGCGATCATCGGCCCGGACGCGGTGGTGCAGGAAAATGCCCGGATTGGCGGCGACGGCAACATTGCGTTGGTGGTCAATGATGTAAAACCTGGCCGCCGGGGAGGAAAATCATGAAAGGCTTGCTGGGACTGATCAACCTCTATGAAGACGAGACGGCGCTGGGACCGCTGGCGGGACACCGGCCGCTGGCCGCGCTGCCCTATGCCGGCCGCTACCGCTTGATAGACTTTACCCTGTCCAACCTGGTCAATGCCGAGGTGCGGACGGTCGGCGTGCTGGTCCGCGACAAATACCGCTCGCTGATCGACCACCTGCGTTCCGGCAAGGAATGGGATCTGGCCCGCAAACGCGACGGCCTGTATATCCTGCCGCCGGCGCACAGTCCGGCTGCCGGCAATGGCGGCGACATCAGCAATTTTTATTTCAATTTGGACTATATTTATGCCTGTTCGGAAGACTTCGTGATCATCTGCGGCAGTCAGACGATCTGCAATCTGCCGATTGATCAGGCTTTCCACTATCATCTGTCCGTGGGCGCCGATGTGACGATTATTGGCCGCGACTGGCCGGATGGCGGGGTTACGCCCTGCCTGCTGATGGACGAGGAAGGACGGGTGACTTCGCTCTGCGACGGGAGTGATTCTTCGCCGTACGACATTCAGCCGCTGGGATTCTATATCCTGTCCAAGAGCCTGATGGCCGAACTGGTCCGCCAGTGCGCCGCCGAAGGCGGTCACAACCTGTTTGTTGACGGCATCCTGAAAAATCTGGCGACGTTGAAAATCTGCGTATTCCGCCACACCGGCTATGTGGCCCGGATTGACTCGATCGCCGCCTATTTCCAACACCAGCTGGAATTGCTGCATCCGGCCGTCTGGCAGGAATTGTTTTTCCGCTATGGAATTGTCTATACCAAGATCAAGGATGAAGCGCCGGCAAAATACAAAGAACAGGCCGTGGTGAAAAACTCGCTGGTCGCCAATGGCTGCATTATCGAGGGCACGGTGGAAAACTGCATTTTGTCACGCTCGGTGGTCATTGAAAAAGACGCGGTGGTCCGCAACTCGATTATCAGTCAGAATGTGCGGGTGGGATCGCAGGCGCGGCTTTCCCATGTGCTGTGCGACAAGGATTCGACCGTATCCGCCGGACGTTATTTGAACGGGTCGATCAGTAGTCCATTTATCGTCAGAAAAGGAGCTGTGGTGTGATGATCAAAGTTTTGTTTGCTGCCGCCGAGGCAGTCCCTTTTGCCAAGACTGGCGGTCTGGCTGACATTGTCGGCACATTGCCGCGGGCATTGAAAAAACTGAAAGTCGATGCCCGGATCATTGTTCCCTTATATGGCGACGTGCCGGAAAGCTTCCGCAACCAAATGAACCTGATCTCGACGGAAACCGTTCAACTGGGCTGGCGGCGCCAACATTGCGGTTTGTTTGAAATGCAGTACGAAGGCGTGACGGTTTACTTCATCGACAACGAGTACTATTTCCGGCGCAAAGGTTTGTATAATTTCTATGATGAAGCCGAGCGGTTCGGGTTTTTCAGCAAAGCGGTGCTGGATGTGCTGCCGCGGCTGGAATGGACGCCGGACATCATTCATTGCCACGACTGGCATGTCGGCATGATTCCGGTACTGCTGCGGTCCCATTACTGCAAGGCTCCCTGGTGCCAGACGATGAAAACGCTGTGTACGATTCACAATCTGGAGTATCAGGGCGTGTTTCCGGCCAGTATTCTCGGCGATATGTTCAATCTGGAGCATGATGCCAAGGCGGTGGCAGGCCTGGAATTCTTCGGCATGGTCAATTTCCTCAAGGGAGGTCTTGAGTATGCCGATTTTATCAGTACCGTCAGCGCCAGTTATGCCCGGGAGATTCAGACCCGCTATTGGGGCGAAAAGCTCGATGGGGTATTGACCCGGCGCAGTGACCGGCTGGTCGGCATCGTCAACGGCATCGATCCCGAGTTGTACGACCCGGCTGGCGACCCTGCCCTGTTCGCCAATTATTCGACCCGCAGCTTCAAAGGCAAGCAGGAAGGGAAACTGCGCCTGCAACAGCAGCTGGGACTGGAGGCGCGGCCGGAGATCCCCCTGTTCGGCATTGTTTCCCGCCTGGTCAAGGCCAAAGGGTTTGAACTGGTGCAGCGCGTGCTGGACGAAATGATGGCCGAAGGGTTGCAACTGGTGGTGCTGGGCGCTGGCGACCCGCAGCAGGAAGATATCTTCCGTGACGCCGCCCGGCGGTACCCGGGGCGGATTGCCGTTCATATCGGCTATGATGATACACTGGCCCGGCGGATTTATGCCGGAGCAGACGTATTGTTGATGCCGTCGCAGAAAGAGCCCTGCGGCATCAGCCAGCTGATTGCGATGCGCTACGGCTGCATCCCGTTGGTGCGCGAGATCGGCGGCCTGGTTGACACCGTGGAAACATTCAACCCCGAAACCTATGAAGGCACCGGCTTTTCCTTCACCAACTACAATGCCCACGACATGTTGCATGTCATCAAGCTGGCCTGTACGATCTATCAGGATAAAAAGCGCTGGACGCAGTTGATGAAAAGCGCCATGAAGGCGGATCATTCCTGGAAAACTTCGGCGAAAGAATATGTCTCCTTATATAGCCGGATAATAAAGGAGGATTTTTATGTATCATAACAAAGCGGCCTTTATCAGTGCGTATCTGCAAAAGTTCCAGAGTCTGCATGGCAAAGGGGTCGATGAGGGGTCAACCAAAGAACGTTATGAGGCGCTCGCCGGCTTGGTACGCGACCTGATCGCCCAGAAATGGGCCCGTACCAACAAGCAATATCTGGAACGGGGCGTAAAACAAGTCTATTATTTCTCAATCGAATATCTGCAGGGCCGGATCCTGATCACCAATTTATTGAATCTGGACATGCTGGAAACCTGCAGCGAAGGCCTGGAAGAGCTGGGAATCAGCCTGGCGGAACTGACCGATCAGGAACCGGAGGCAGGACTGGGCAGCGGCGGACTCGGCCGACTGGCTTCCTGTTTTCTTGACTCGATCGCATCGCTGCATTTGCCGGGGCATGGCTGTGGCATCCGCTATCGCAACGGGATGTTCAAACAGAAGATCGTGGACGGCTATCAGGCCGAGTTGCCGGATCCCTGGCTGCGCGACGGCAACGCCTGGGAGTTCCGCAAAGCCGACAAGGCGGTTGCGGTCAAGTTTGGCGGTTACATTCGGGAGGAAGAGGTAGACGGAGTGCGCCGCTTCCACCACGAGGGGTACGAAGCGATCCTGGCAGTGCCTTATGATATGCCGGTCGCCGGCTTCCGCAACAATACCGTCAACACGCTGCGGCTCTGGAGCGCCGAAGTGATGCCGTCCACTGACGAGGGGCCCGTCTCTGACAGCGACTATATCAAAGCCATGGAATACCGCCGCTCGGTGGAGTCGATCACCGAGATTCTCTATCCGGATGATTCGCGCTATGAAGGGCGGGTACTGCGGCTAAAACAGCAATACTTCATGGTTTCCGCCGGGCTGCAGAGCATCGTGCGGCGTTTCAAGAAAAAGAACGGTTCGCTGCTGGACTTTCATGAAAAGAACTCCATCCATATCAACGACACCCATCCAGTTGTGGTCGTGCCGGAGTTGATGCGGATATTGCTCGATGAAGAAGGGCTCAGTTGGGATCAGGCCTGGCGGATCACGCTCAACGCCGTTTCCTACACCAACCATACGGTCATGCCGGAGGCGTTTGAGAAGTGGCCGGTCGAAGTGTTCCGCGAGCTGATGCCGCGCATTTTCATGATCGTCAATGAAATCAACGAGCGCTGGTGCGCCGATCTTTGGAACCGTTACCCTGGCGAATGGGACAAGATCCGTGAAATGGCGATTATTGCCGACGGGTTTGTCCACATGGCCCATCTGGCCGTGGTGGGCAGTCACAGCGTCAACGGCGTGGCGAAAATCCATACGGAAATCCTCAAAAAATCGGTGCTGCGTCCTTTTTATGAGTATTTTCCCAGCAAGTTCAACAACAAGACCAACGGCATCACCCATCGCCGCTGGCTGATGAAGGCAAACCCGGACCTGTGCGAATTGATTTCCGAGACGATCGGCCACAGCTGGATGAGCCATGCGACCGATCTGCACAAGCTGTCCGCCTGTGCCGACGATCCCGTGCTGGGCGAGAAGATCGCGATGGTCAAGGCCTGCAACAAGGAACGGCTGGCTGACTATGTCAAGCGGACCACAGGGCAGATCATCAATCCCAATTCGATTTTTGACTGTCACATCAAGCGGATTCACAACTACAAACGGCAGAATTTGAATGTGCTGCGCATCATGGACCTGATCAATCAGATTCGTGATAACCCGACGCTCGATATCACGCCGCGCACCTTCTTTTTTGCCGGCAAAGCCGCGCCCGCCTATTATCAGGCCAAGCGGACGATCAAGCTGATCAATACGGTGGCGGCGATGATCGATGCCGATCCGCAGTTGAAAGAAAAACTGAAAGTCGTGTTTTTGGAAAACTACCGGGTGTCTTTGGCCGAAATCATCATTCCGGCCGCTGATGTCAGCGAGCAGATTTCCACGGCTTCCAAAGAGGCCTCCGGCACCGGCAACATGAAGTTCATGATGAACGGGGCGGTGACGATTGGCACGCATGACGGCGCCAATATCGAGATCCGCAACGAAGTCGGCACGGAAAACTTCGTCGCATTCGGCCTGACCGCGGACGAAGTCATTGATTTCCAAAAACGCGGCGGCTACAATGCCCGGGCTGTGTATGAATCCAATCCCCGCCTGAAAATGGTGATCGATCAGCTGGTCAGCGGCGATTTGCCGGCCGGCCGCGAGGAATTCCGCGAGATGTATGACGGGTTCCTGCGCTACAATGACGAGTTTTTCCTGCTGGAGGATTTTGGCGCCTATGTCGCCGCGCAGGAACAAATCGACCGGATGTACAAGGACAAGGCCCGCTGGCGCAAGATGTGCATCGAGAATATCGCCCATTCCGGCGAGTTCTCCAGTGACAACACGATCTGGGAATATGCGGTCGGCATCTGGCAAGTGAAACCGGTCATTTTCTAGGACAGCCGACAAAAAAACAACTCATAATCATAGTCCCGGCGCGAGTGAAGCGGATTTCCGGCACCCATAAAAATAGTTTATGGATAAAGGGAATCCGCTGCTTTTTGTTGAATAGAATAATATAGTTATTGAAAGCTGGCGCAGATATCTGGGGAGAGGGGCGAAACACTCTGAGGAAGCTTCATCGCAGAGCAGGAGAACTCATTCTTGTTGCTCTTTTTATATTGCTGTTTTTGCCGGTGAGCGAGGCGGTAAATCGCAATATCGGTCTGCCTATGACCGGTTATGAATCCGACATTGTCGTTTCAGCTCCGGCGACTGCGCTGACGCTGGAGTTCCCCCTGCCGCGCCTTGCCAAACTGCAATCGGCGACAGCGACCGTTTTTCTGACCCCCAGCGCGCAGCTGCATGCCGAAACGATCTTTTTCTTCTATTTTGAAGACAAACTGGTGGAAG
>CAYLSL010000041.1:0-15761 GCA_964386615.1 uncultured Veillonellaceae bacterium | reverse complement strand
CCATCAAGCTGAATTCACCGGTGTGGTACAGTTCGGTCAGAATGACCCCCAGCGAAGTTTCCAGTCCGGTAAAGCCGCTTGGCGCATATCGATACTCAACATCTTTCTCTTCATAAGCGTGCGGTGCATGGTCGCAGGCAATTGCATCGATCGTTCCATCCTTCAGTCCAACCCGCAGCGCTGCGACATGATCCGCGCTGCGCAGCGGCGGATTAACTTTGGTTGCGGTATTATAACCATAGACCGCTTCATCGGTCAGCACCAGATGATGCGGTGTTGCTTCCGCAGTTACTTTCACCCCGCGCAGTTTGGCGGCCCGAATGATCTCAACCGCTCCCTTGGTGCTCACATGAGCTATATGTATCGGCGCCCCGGCATATTCCGCCAGCATGATATCCCGCGAGATTGCGATATCCTCGGCAACCGAAGGACGCCCCGGAATGCCCAGCACCGCCGACACGGCGCCTTCATGCATATAGCCGCCGGACACCAAATCTTCGTCTTCGGCATGGGTTATTACCGGGCAATCAAACATGGCGGCATATTCCAGACCGGACAAAAACAAGTTGCTGCGGGTAACATGATGTCCGTCTTCGGATATCGCTACTGCGCCGGCCAGTTTCATGTCGCCGATCTCCGCCAGTTCTTTGCCTTCCATGCCTTTGGTCATCGCCCCGATCACACCGACCCGCACAATGCCATCGCGCCGGGCCCGTTCGCGCAGACCCTCAACCAATATTGAACTATCGACCGGGGGCCGGGTGTTGGCCATGCAGGCCACCATGGTAAACCCGCCGGCAGCTGCAGCCTGAGTACCGGACACAATGTCTTCCTTCGCTTCCAGCCCCGGATCGCGCAAATGCACATGCATGTCAATTAAACCCGGCGCAACAATTTTCCCGCTGCAGTCGACAACCTCTACATCTGCCGCTGCCAATTCACAACCTATGCTAACGATTTTGCCGTCCGCAACCAAAATATCCGCCAGACAATCCTTGCCGGAAGCCGGGTCAATGATTCGTCCACCTTTAAGCAATCGTTTCAATTTCTTCGCCTCCCATCAAAACCAGATACAGAATTGCCATTCGAATTGCCAGGCCGTTCTTCACCTGTTCCTGAATCGCCGATTGATCGCCGTATGCCACATCCGGTGCAATTTCCAGGCCGCGGTTCATTGGCCCGGGATGCATGACCAGAGCATCTGGTTTTGCTATTTTCAGGCGTTTTGCATTGATGCCAAACAAACGGGCATATTCACGCGGAGAAGGGAATAGTCCTTTACCCTGCCGCTCTTTCTGGATTCGCAACACGTTCAGCACGTCCGCCCCTTCAATCGCCTCTTCGACTGAAGTATGGACCGTCACCCCCATGCTTTCCATTTCACGGGACAGCAAAGTGGCCGGCCCTGCCACATGGACGTCGGCGCCGAGTGTTTTCAGGCCCCATATATTCGAACGAGCGACACGGCTGTGCAAAATATCGCCGACAATAACGACCTTTAAGCCTTCGATCCGCTGCTTGTATTGCAGGATCGTAAACATGTCGAGCAATCCCTGGGTGGGATGCTCGTGCGCACCGTCACCGGCGTTGATCACTACCGGTTTGAGGATCTGTGAAGCAAAGTGGGAAGAACCTTCCACTTCATGCCGCATCACTACCACATCGACGCCCATCGCTTCAATCGTCAGCAGTGTATCGCGCAAACTTTCTCCCTTGACCACACTGGAGGCCGAAGTCGTGATATTGACCACGTCAGCTCCCAGGTATTTGCCGGCCAGCTCAAACGAAGTGCGGGTGCGGGTGCTGGGTTCGTAGAACAGGTTGATGATCGACTTGCCGCGTAGAGTCGGTACTTTTTTGATATCACGGTCAATAATGTCTTTCATTTCTTTTGCCGTGTCCAAAATCAGCCTCATGTGAGCTTCCGACATGCCCTGCAACTGCAGAATATCCTTGTTTTTGAGTGAAACCGAGCTCTTTCCCATTGCCGCGCCCCCTCCATACGTCTATCCATTCGTTATATTTAGAAATAGAAACAGCCTTCCTCTGTGTGAAGCACAGAAGAAGGCTGCTGAATACAGCAAATTGGTCATCCCCTTACCGGCCTCACGGGACCAGTTTAAAGGTCGTATCATTTACATATACTCTATCAATCGTTCATTCAATTGTCAAGTCTTCTGGAAAACGCCAGAGAATTGCGGCAATGTTACCCCTGCGTCAGCAAGTCGGCTGCGGCGCCGCTCATCAGGGCAATCGCCGGCACAAAGGCATCTTCGTTGAAATCGAAGAATCCGTCATGGTGACCAGCCGCCAGCTCGGTACCAATCATCACGAACGCGGCCTGCCCACCGTTCTTTTGTACCCGTTCCATGAAATAAGCGCAGTCCTCGCTGCCGCCGATATTGCCGGACGGCAGGATGTCGGGCAGTAATTTTTGCCGTTCGGCGACCTTGCGAATACGTTCCACCAATGCGTCATCGTTGCCGCAGCCAGCCGCGCCGCCCATCAATTCCATCTTGACGGTGCATCCCTGCATCATCGCGGCTGCTTCAATGATCCGAACCGCTTCATTATAAACATATTCATTGATTTCGCTGTTGACACCGCGAGTTTCGACCTTGATCACCGCATTGGCCGGAATAACATTGCGACCGCTGCCGCCCTGAATCACGCCGACATTGACGCGCGAAATCCCCTGGCTGTGGCGGGAGATGGCGTGCAGGTTCAGCGTCGCTGTGCAAGCAGCCAGGATTGCATTTTTGCCGGTCTCAGGCGCTGCGCCGGCATGAGCCGGAACACCGGTGAATGTGGCGTCGAGTTTGGTCGTGGCCAGAAATCCTTCGGTTCGGCAGGCGACCTGCCCGGTCTTGCGCAGGTTGACACCCAGATGCATTCCAACGACATAGTTCACATCATCGACAACGCCTTTGGCCATCATTGCCTTGGCGCCACGCACGCCTTCTTCGGCCGGTTGGAAAATCAATTTGATCGTACCGGCAAGTTCGTCCTTGAGACCAGCCAGCACTTCCGCCACCGCCAGGCCGATAGAGGTATGTCCATCGTGCCCGCAGGCATGCATCGCGCCCTTATTGACGCTGGCAAAACCTTCCCGGAACGGACGATGTTTTTCTTCAGTTGCCTCTGACAAGTCATTGGCGTCCATATCGACGCGTAGCGCCACCGTTGGGCCCGGCTTGGCAAATTTCATCACAGCCACGACTCCGGTCTTGCCACCAGCCATCTTAGCAACCCAAGTTTTGTCTGCTCCCTGCTCGATCGCTCTTTGCATCTGTTTTTCCAGCTCAGCCTTCGGCGGCAGCCCCATCATCGAAGCTTCGTCATGGACAGCGTCGCCGGTTGCCACCTGATAGCCAAGGTCGGTCAGCGTTTGGGCCACATAGGCGGCGGTACGAAATTCCGTCCAAGCCACTTCGGCATGTTTGTGAAAGTCTCTTCGGCGGGCAACCGTCTTGTCTTTGAGTGCAGTGGCCGCCTGAATGATTTTTGCATCCATCATTTCTACTTCCTTTCCTTACCAGACAATCTGGGACAATTACAACAGGATAAACATGGATATAATCGCGGCAACAATCATCGGGATCGCATTGCGCTTAGCCATGTCAATCGGGTTGACCTGCGCCAATCCGGCGCAGACGATTGCCACACCAGCCACCGGCGACATTGAACGGCCAAGAGCGCCGGCGATGAAAGCCTGAGAACCCATCGGCAAAATGCCAAAACCCAGTTGCGGCGCATGAGGTGTAATGGCGCCGTTGAACGCCAATGTCGCGGCATCGCCGGAACCGCCAAGAACGGCTATGATGAAAGGACCGAAGGTCGCAGCGATTTTTGCGATGGCGGCTGAACCTTTCATCGCGGTAATCAGTGAGCCGGTCAGACCGATCAGTTCCATTCCTGTTGTAAAGACAGAAGCGGCCACGATGATACCGATGACATTGCCATAGGCATTGCCCATCCCATCAAAAAACTGTTTTGAAACTTCGTCCACTTTGGTCAATGTAACAACGAATCCGAGCGCCGCACCGATCAGCATGGCCGCCGGCACTGAAACTTCGGGAATCAGTTTGACCTGCTTACTGCCCAAAACCAGAAGCAACAGCGGAATAACCGGCACCAGAGCCATCAGGAAGTTGACTTTGAATCCTTCTTCTTTTGTCGCGGCAGTTGCAACAGTTGTCTCCCCCGATCCATCTTCTTTCAGATAGCGGGCAATGGCCGTCAGCAGTAGTGCAATCGTGATGATTCCAACCACAGAGGCGGTCGTATGACCGGCAATAACGGTCATGACATCGGTGTTGCCCAGTTTGGCAATGAAAGGCACGTGGGCCGAACCAGGGTTAAATACGCTGCCCCAGGTTCCGGCAAGCACCGCGCAGGCAGCCATAATTGGATTGACACCGGCGCCAATCAAGGTCGGGATCATGATCGCGCCGACCGCCGCGCCGCAACCGGCAGCACTTGGCAGGGCAATGTTGATCAGGAACGTTACGATGACAGTGCCGGGAATCAGGATAACCCGAAATTTTCCGAGTGCACCAGCCAATAAATGGACCAGATGTGCATCGCACTTCGTCAACTTCATGACGAAAGCAAAACCCATGACCGTACAAATAACCGTGACCAAACCGGGATTGACCATCGCCTTGCTAAAAGCATCCACCGCGGCCATCGGCTTGCCGGATGCGGCCGCCATTGCAACCCCCGAGACAAACAGGACCAAGCGTGTTTCATACTTCTTAATGATTGCAGCGAATGTTAATATGACGATAATTGCGCCAACCCAAACCAAAGTAACCCCTCCTAAAATTATTGTAATCTTTTAAATTCGCCTCCGTCGCACTTGTTTCCTGCCTCATGGCAAAAAAAAGATGACGATTTGTCATCTTTTCTTCCGAATTCATCAAATTTTCGCGGCAAAAACCTCATTAATAAGCATTCATTTGTTCAAAGAACCCGGCGGGCGCCGAGATATCTTTTTGCGTAATATTCTTCGGACAATCCGCTGAGAGTTACTCCCCTGCTGGAAGAGGCGTGAACGAACTTGTCATTGCCATGATAAATGCCAACATGGGATGCTCCCTTTTCATAGGTTTCAAAAAACACCAGATCCCCTGGTTTGAGCTCATTTTTAGCTTTAATCGGTTTGCCGACCGTAAACTGAATGTCTGCAGTTCTGGGCAGCTTGATGCCATGTTTGTTGAAAACATACATTACAAATCCCGAGCAGTCGAAACCAGCAGGAGTTGCCCCGCCAAAGCGATACTTCACCCCTTTGTAAGATAAAGCGGTGTTTAGGATACTGGCGGCGTTTTTATCCATCGGTTGATTACTTTTATCTGCAGCAACTGTTGCTTTGGGAGGAATCGCTTTGCCGGTAAGCGCTTTATAAGTCTTCGCCTCAACAATTCCATCCGCTTTCAGCCCAGCGGCTTTTTGAAAACTGAGCACCGCCTGACGGGTCAGCGTAGAAAATTTGCCATCCACTTGTCCACCAAAATAGCCGGCATCTTTCAGTCCCTTTTGAATCTGCTCCACAGCCGGTCCGGTATCACCAAGTACGTACTGCACCTCTGCAGCCCAAACTGTCGGACTGAAACAAAACAACAAGCACAGGGCCAGCACTGCCAAGCACTTTTTGTTCAGCACCAAACCATCACCTCCGGTTTATTTCACGACCAACACGGGTACTTTTGCATGCTGGGTAACCCTAGCAACCACTCCGCCCATGAGAAACTCCGCAATACCGCTTAACCCGCGGTTCCCCATCACAATCATGCGATAATTTCCTTCATCCACCACATTCAGAATTCTTTCGGCCGGATAGCCGAACTCAATCTTTGTCTCCATGGGAAACGGATAGCCGGCCAACTTCTCTTCTGCTTGCCCCAGCAAAACTTGCCCGGTTGATTGAATCCCCTCAATATCACGGGGAATGAATAGCGGCGACCCATCAATACTGGGAATGGTATTGTAAGGTTGAACCACATGCATTACGGTAATCTGACTGCCAAATTTTTCACCCAGGGCCCGGGCGTGTTCCAATGCATGCCATGCCATTTCAGAACCATCAATCGGAACCAGGATCTTGCTGAACATAAAAACTCCTCCTTCAATGCTTAAAATCCAAAGAATTTATGACCTGGTCATTGCCCGATTTTCCATTGTTCAAGTGCTCTGGCCAGTTGGTCCGGACAAGATGTATCTCGTCCTTCACAAGGGAGGCCTTTTAATTTGCCAATCACATCTTCCACTTTCATTCCAATGACCAAAAGTGAGATGGCGGTCAGGTTCCCCTCACACCCGTCAGCAAATTCAACTTTTTTGACGATTCCGTCCACTACTTCAAACCGGATTTCTGTCGAACAAGTTCCTTGTGTATAATAAGTTTCTGTCATGGTGCTTCCTCCAGCATTTTTATCCGTTGTTCCACCGAGGCGCGCAATAGATCACCCGGTGGCGCCATGCTGAGAAAAGCGCGAAAATCTGCCAGTGCTTCCGTTTTCTTTCCCATCTGCTCGTAGGCAATACCGCGGTTGTGGTAAGCAGTATAATTTTGTGGCGACAGTTCAATCCCGCGGGAATAATCCAGCACCGCATCATTCCATTGATCGATCTGGGCAAAGACAGTGCCTCTGCTAAGCCACGCTTCAGCATATGCAGGATCGATTTCGATCGCTTTGTTCAAATCAGCCAGCGCCTGATCATACTGCTTCAATCGTCGATATACCAGACCACGGTTACTAAGCGCCTGAACATCATTGGGATTCAGGCTAATTACCAGATTAAAATCTTTAATGGCCTCATCATATTTTCGTGTGGCCACCAGGGCAACACCCCGCCAAAAATATGCATCGGCATGCTTATCATCCAATTTGATTGCCTGTCCACAGGCATTAATAGCTTCCGGATATTCGAATGCCGCCACATGCTTACGACATTGCTCCGTTAACTCGACTTTTTTTTCAGCAGCTCGGGAGACAGGCAACCAGAGAGAAAAAAGCAATGTCACCAATAAAAATCTCGCACCGATACGTTTCATCTTTTATGTCCCCTCCAGCCGGTTCCCTACTTGTTATATTTATTCTATTCTCCAGCCAAATAAGATTTCCTCTACATAGAAACCCTACAGTAAAATTTCTTGCTTCATTTGTAATACCAATCATTTCGCAGTACAATGCAACCATAGACCATCAAACACAAAGTGCAGGCCAATCATATTTTCATGTGATAGGAGGATGTACTGATGAGCGAAACCGACAAATTCATGCAATCTGAGTTTTTATCCTTTTACCAACGGGTCATGGCTGCCTTTGAAAAAAACCATCCAGCCCTGTTTGCCACCTTCAGTCACCTTGTTCCTGCAAAAATTCGATTTGGCATGCGCGTTACCGATCATGATGTTGCTTTAGGAGACTATACCTTTGAGTTGGACAATGGCAGAATCGCATTCATTGAAAATGGGATTCTGGCAGCTGAAATCCACACTCCCTTTGGTGAGATCAAGCCTTACTATATTGTTGAGAAAATCACGCTGGAGAAAATGATTCAGGATGAACCGGCATTTGTAACCCATCCCTTCGTTACCAAATTTAAATATTTACCAGAGGTCACCATAAGATTCCATAAATAATATTCGCTTTGCATTTTGAAAAAACCATAGAAACACAACAAAAAAAGACCCACAGATTTCTCTGTAGGTCTTGCTTCGTTACATTGGTGCGGTCGAGTGGATTTGAACCACCACGAGGTTGCCCCCGCCAGCCCCTCAAGCTGGTGCGTCTGCCGTTCCGCCACTACCGCACGTTGGAACTGTGGCCGTCAAATAAAATTGGTGCGGTCGAGTGGATTTGAACCACCACGAGGTTGCCCCCACTAGCTCCTGAGGCTAGCGCGTCTGCCGTTCCGCCACGACCGCACATTTTTACTGACAAGTGATATATTACCACACCGGACTTGATCCCGTCAAGGACATTTTAAGCGGATTCCGCCACTTTTTCATCCTTTTTAGCGCAGACCCCATTCCCATACATTCCAAAAGTTGCCGGCAAACGGGTTGGGTTTGAAGTGTTCGATACTGCGTTTGGCTGCCGCCACGTCAGCCCGGTAATAAAGCGGAATCACCGGGGCTTCAATTAGCAGCAGTTCCTGAATCCGTCGATACGCTTCACGCCTTGATTCCAGCGGGCCAGCGCGTCTAAGTGAGTCGAGCAGATTATCGACCTCCGCTGATTTCCAGCCGGCATAATTTTTACCGCTGAACCGATTGGCCGGCAGCGGAATCCGGCGCGAGTGCCAATAATCATAGTTATCTGGTTCGGTACTGCCGACCCAGGCGAAAATGGCAGCAACAAATCGTCGATTGGGCAACACATCAGCAAAAAACAGTCTGCGGTCAACCATTTGCACTTGCATTTCAACACCGATTTCTCGCAGCTGCGCTACCAACGCTTCGGCTGTCTGTTGCCTGAATCGTTCGCCAGCCGGGACCGTTACCGCAAAGGACATCCGCCTGCCTTCCCGGGTCAGGATGCCATCCCCGCCAGCCCGCCAACCGGCAGCAGCCATCAACTCCCGGGCATGAGGCAGATTGCGTGCCGGAAATGTCAGATTGGCGCCATAGGCCCAGGAAAGCGGATGAATATCTGTATACGCCGGAAATCCGGCATTTTTTAATGTTTTTTCGATGATGGCGGTCCGGTCGATGCCAAGAGCAATCGCCTGCCTAACCCGGCTATCCAAAAACAACGGGTTATCCGTGTTGAAATCAAGATGCTCCCAAACCACACCCCGGGTAAGAAAGGTATTGACGCCGGTTACCGACAGTAATTGTTCCAGTTGATCAAAGCCGATATTATTGACCAAGTCAACTTCACCGATTTTCAGTTGGCTGAGCACGATTTGCCGGTCTGGCACAATTTTGTACGTAATAGAATCCAGGTTGGGCCGACCCCGATGATATTGGGCATTTGCTTCAAACAGCAACGAATCGCCTTGCCGCCATTCTTTCAATACATAGGGCCCTGATCCAACAGGCAACCGGTTGAAGTTTTGCTGACGAAGGTCTGATAGGTCGGCGCTGCGATGTCCGGGTAGTATATAGGGGAACAGATATAAAGCGTAAGGATAAGGTTCGGTAAAACGAATGACCACAGTAGAACTGTCAACCGCATTGATTGAAAGAATCTTTTCGTAGCCTTCGCGCCAGGGAACCTGTGTCCGGTTTTTGAGGATAAAATCATAGGTAAACCGGATATCCGCGGCGGTGATCGACTGTCCATCCTGCCATTTCAGATTTGGTTTCAACCGATAAGTCAGTGTCAGCCCATCGGCGCTAATGCCGCCATTGGCCTGTGTCGGTACTTCCAGGGCCAAATCGGGCAGCCATTCACCTTTTTCATTTTGCAGCAACAGTCCGGCAAACACCAAACGCCCCACATCCTGAACTGCTGCCAGTTCACTGACGAGGGGATTCCAGGTTTCCGGCTCAATTGCACTGCCAACACTAATTTTTCCGCCGGCAATCAAGTTAGCTGCTCGTGGTTCCGCTTTATCCGTTTTTTTCCCGCAACCGGGAAAAACAGTTAAAATCAAAGCGAACAGAGCAATCAGGATGAAGTTCACGACCTGTTTACGCACTGCTCTTCGCGCCCCTTATCTATCTATTGTGGGTCAAGTCCCAGCAAATTCCGCCAGGCCTCCGTGACCTGCTGCCGGGTCTGTGCCGGAGTTCCTTCATTATTTATTACTACGTCCGACTGTTGTGCTTTTTCTGCAATCGGCCACTGAGCAGCCAGTCGGGCCGTCACCGCTTCATCCGTAAAACCGTCACGCAATTTCAGTCTTTCCCGTTGAACTTTCGGTGACACATAAACAGTCCAGATTGCATCAACAAGTTCGTTCCAACCCGATTCAAACAACAGCGGCACATCAAACACCACCGCCGGTGCGCCTTTTGCTGCCGCCTCTCGCGCCAATTCTGCGGCGCGGGTTTTAATCAAGGGATGCAATAAAGATTCCAGCCACTGCTTTTCTGCGGGGCTGGCAAAGACGATTTCGCCCAGCCGGTCCCGTCGCAGCGATCCATCTCCGTTAAGAACCATCTCGCCATATCGTTTGCTAATGGCCTGCAACGCCGATGAACCTGGCTGCACTACTTCCCGTGCAATCTTATCAGTGTCAATGATCGCAGCACCCAGTTGCGCCAAAAAATCGCTGACTGTGCTTTTACCGCTGGCAATCCCGCCGGTCAGGCCGATTCGCAACGTTTTTCCGGCAGTCATTTTCGTTCCGGTTGGCATTGGGGACAATAATGGGTACCGCGTCCGCCAACCTCCGTCCTGACAATCGGTGTTCCGCAGCTCGGGCATGGCATACCCTTGCGGCCATATACACATAGATCGTTTTGAAATTCACCTTTGTTGCCGACACCATCCAGATAATCGCGAAAGGTCGTACCATTGCCGCAGATTCCCTTATCAATGACAAAGTTGATCGCTTCATGCAGCCTGTCAGTCTCAGCCCTCGTCAGTTCGTTCGCACGTTGCTCCGGGTGAACGCCGGCCCGGGCCAGGCTCTCATCCACATAGATATTGCCGAGACCACCAATAAAGGCTTGATCCAGCAACACACTTTTTATTTTGCCTTTGCGTTTGGCCAGTCCGGCCGCCAGATACTCCGGCGTAAAATCTGCCGACAGTGGCTCCGGACCAAGCGAGGTCAGGCCGTAAATCCGGCTCAGTTCATTTTTCCGCAGCAAATACAGCGTGCCGAGAGTGCGCGTATCATAATACTCCAGCGCATCGCCGCCGCTAAAATGAAACACCACCCGGGCCGCGCCAGTCGGTGGATTGTTGCTGTCGCGGTAATAGAGCCGACCGGTCATTCGCAGATGAACGACCAACACCCACTCGTCAGTCAAATGAAACAGCAAATATTTGGCGCGGCGTTCCAGCGCCTCTATCGTCCGCCCCGTCATAATCGACCGGAAATCTTCCGGCGTGGGCCATTTGATCAGACGCGGCAACTGGATTTCAATTTCCGCCAATGTCCGTCCTACCACATGATCGCGCAGGGAACGGCAAATTGTTTCAACTTCAGGCAATTCAGGCATAAGTACCTCTCCTATTTTGTCTCGGCCCAGTTGGGACCTTGCTTCACTTCTACCGACAACGGCACCGACAAATTCACCGCATTTTCCATGGCATCTTTTAGTAGTGCCGATACGACAGGCAACTCCGCCGCTACCACTTCCAGCACCAATTCATCATGCACCTGAAGCAGCATCCGGCTTTTCAGTCCTTTGGCAGCCAATCCGTTCTGCACGATAACCATTGCTTTTTTGATGATGTCGGCTGCTGTTCCCTGCACCGGCGTATTCATCGCCGTTCGTTCGGCGAACGCCCGCAGATTGAAGTTGGGGCTGTTGATGTCAGGCAGATAACGCCGCCGACCGAACAACGTGCTCACATAACCGTTCATCCGCGCTTCCAAAATCGTACTGTCGATAAAGTTCTTAACAGCAGGATAGCGGGCAAAATATCCGGCGATATAATCCGCCGCCTCTTTGCGGCTAACACCGATCCCCTGCGACAATCCATAGTCGCTGATACCATACACAATACCAAAATTAACCGCCTTGGCCCGTGAACGCAACTCGGAGGTCACCTGATCAATCGCCAGGCCAAATACTTCCGCCGCCGTTCGGGTATGAATGTCTTCGCCGGAAAGAAACGACTGGATCATCGTTGCATCTCCTGCAAGGTGGGCCAATATCCGCAGTTCGATCTGCGAATAGTCGGCGGCAACCAATAGGTCAAAGCCGCTGCCAGGCACAAACAACGTGCGGATCTTGCGACCCAGTTCGGTACGAATCGGGATGTTCTGCAGATTGGGGTCCGAACTGGACAGACGCCCCGTCGCAGTGACAGTCTGGTTAAAATGGGTGTGCACCCGGCCGGTTTCTGGTCGGATCAACGGACGTAATCCATCCAGATAGGTAGATTTCAACTTGGTCAGCATCCGGTATTCCAGCAAATGGTCAATCACCGGATGAGCTCCGGCCAGTTTTTCCAACACTTCGACATCGGTCGAATAACCGGTTTTGGTCTTTTTGCCGACCGGCAGGCCTAGTTTTTCAAACAAAATCACGCCGAGTTGTTTGGTTGAATTTACATTAAACGATTCGCCTGCCATTTCATAAATTGCTTTCAGCAACTGTTGAATCCGGGCTGCGATTTCCTGGTCCATGGAGTCAAGTGCCGTGCGGTCCAATTGAATTCCCTGCGTTTCCATGATCGATAACGTTTCGATCAACGGCAGTTCAATGGTTTCCCACAGCTCTGTTGCGCCGATATCAGCCAACTTTTTCTGTTGCTGGGCAAACAGCTCCGGCAATACGCCGGCCGCCCAAGCTGCGTAGTCTGCTTCCTGTCTGGTGGCAGTGTTTCCCGGCAATGGGCTCTGGCCCAGAAAATCAACCGCTTGCTGCTCGAGTGTATAATCATTGCCTGTTGGGTTGATCAGATAAGCGCCAACCATCGTATCGAATTTCAAGCCAACAAATGCGTAACCTTTGGCATGGCAGACATTGAATACTTTTTTGGCGTCATGTGTGATTTTTTCCAGAGCAGAATCGGCGAGCAAACGCAAAAATTCTACCCAAGCCGGCGTATTGGCCGCAATATAATAATTTTTGCCGCCCGCAGATACCCCGGTGCCGGCAAAATCAATGCTGGGAATCGTTCCAGCGAAGGTAGCAATGAAGAATAAGCTCTGCTGACGCCGCACCTCCAGCGCGAGCGGCTGAAAATCAGCCAAAGTGGCAATTGCGTGCCCGACCGGCATCAAGACTGTTGCCGTTTCTGGGGCAGCCAACGCAGAGTCGGCAAAAATCCAGCTGGCGATTTTACCCGGTAAGGCGCGAAATTCGTACTTTTCTGCAACCAATCGAACTTTTTCCAAATCAGGATTGACCGTATACTGGGAAATATCGGCTGGTATTGGCACATTACATTCAATGGTAGCCAGCTTTTTCGATAAATACGCCAGTTCTTTATTGGCAAGCAGCTTTTCTTTCAGCTTTTCACCGGAAATTTTGTCGAGGTTCGCATACACACCGTCAATCGAGCCAAAATCATCGATCAGTTTTTTTGCGGTTTTTTCGCCGACTCCCGGCACCCCGGGAATATTGTCAGAGGCATCTCCCATCAGGCCTTTCATTTCAATCACCTGCACAGGAGTCAGTCCATAACTGAACGACAGTGCCACCGGGTCGACTTCTTCGAATTCGGAAATCCCCCGTTTGGTCAACAGTACCCGCACCTGTGGACTGACCAGTTGCAATGCATCCCTGTCGCCGGTAACGATTAGGATTTCCTGACCATCTGCAACTTTACTGGCCAGCGTGCCAATAATATCATCTGCTTCAAAACCCTCGATTTCCAGCACAGTGATGCCGAGAGCAGCCAATACTTCGCGAGCGGCGGGAAACTGTTCGGACAGCTCAGAAGGAGTCGGTTTGCGCTGCGCTTTATATTCGGCGTAATCCTTGTTACGAAATGTATATTTACCTTTGTCGAACGCCACAACGATTCCGGCCGGTTTCTGGTCCGCGATCAGTTTGACAATCATGTTGGTAAAGCCAAACACCGCATTGGTAAAGAAACCGCCCGAAGTTGTCATCGTCGGCAATGCGTAGAAAGCTCGATGAATCAGACTGCTGCCATCAACAATGATATATTTTCCCGCCATAGGCAACCTCCCCGATTCTTGCGCTTTGTTCTATTTCACTAATGCCAGTGCCCGTTTCACGATGTTTTCCGCAGTAAAACCAAACTTCTCCATGACCAGCGGTCCCGGCCCCGAAGCGCCGAAATGATCGATGCCCAGCGAGTCGCCCTGCGGTCCGGTGTATTTGCTCCAACCCATCGTGATTCCGGCTTCGACCGAGAGCACCGGCACACCAGCCGGCAATACCCGGCGACGATAGTCTTCGGCCTGTTCATCGAACAATTCCCAGGACGGCATCGATACGACACGCACTCGAATTCCCTGTTGAGCAAGCACTTCGCCAGCCTTCAGGCTGATTTCCAGTTCCGAACCGCTGGCCAGCAGAATGACCTGCGGATTTTTTTGCGGCGTATCTTTGACGATATAGGCCCCGTAGGCTACCCCGACCGCAGCTTCATTGCCATGTTGGTCCAGCGTGGTCAGCTTTTGCCGGGTCAGCACCAACGCGACCGGCTTTTGCCGTTCCACCGCCAATAGCCAGGCGCCGCGGGTCTCGTTCGCCTCGGCCGGCCTTATGACGGTCAGTCCGGGAATCGCCCGCAGTGCAGCCAGATGCTCGATCGGCTGATGGGTCGGTCCGTCTTCTCCAACACCAATGCTGTCATGGGTAAAAACAAAAATCGAATGGGTCTGCATCAGGGCCGCCATACGCAGGGCCGGCCGCATGTAATCCGCAAACACGAAGAAGGTGGCGCCGTAAGGAATCAGTCCCTTGTGCAGAGCCATGCCGTTGACGATTGATCCCATGGCGTGCTCGCGGATGCCAAAATGCAAATTACGGCCTTCCGGCTGGGCCGCGCTAAATGCGGCAATCCCATCGAGCCAGGTCTTGGTTGAAGGAGCCAGATCTGCTGAGCCGCCGACGATCTGCGGCAAAACAGCGGCAATTTTATTCAGTGCTTTGCCGGATGACTCACGAGTCGCCAGACTGCCGGCAGCAAACAAGGGAACCTGTTCTTTCCATTCACGCGGCAGGATGCCGGACATTGCATTGTGGAACTGAGCGGCTTCTGCGGGATATTGCTTCTGATATTCGGCGAACAGGGCCTGCCACTTTTCTTCCCAGTCGGCTCCCCGTTCCAAGGCTTTGGCAAAATGAGCAGCAGCTTCTTCCGGCACATGAAAACGTGCTTCCGGCGGCCAGCCCAACGTTTGCCGAGTGGCTTCCGCAGCCTCGCTGCCCAGTGGTTCGCCATGCGCAGCGGCAGTTCCCTGTTTGGGGCTGCCAAAACCGATCTGGGTCCTGACGGCGATCAGGGAAGGGCGTTCCTTGTCTTCCCTGGCCAGACGGATCGCTTCTTCGACCAAGCCCAGATCATTACCGTCAGGCACTGTCAGTACCTGCCAGCCATAAGCCTGAAACCGCAGGCGCACATTCTCGGTAAAGGTGATTTCAGTGTTTCCTTCGATCGAAATGTGATTGTCATCGTATAAATAGACTAATTTACCCAAGCCAAGAGTTGCCGCCAGGGATGCGGCTTCGGCACAGACGCCTTCCATCAGGTCGCCGTCTGATACGAGCGCATACGTAAAATGATCGACGATGGGCAACCCCGGTTTATTGAAGACCGCCGCCAAATGTTTTTCGGCGATCGCCATGCCAACTCCCATGGCAAATCCCTGACCAAGCGGACCGGTCGTCGCTTCCACACCAACTGTGATGCCGTGTTCCGGGTGGCCTGGCGTCAGTGATTCCCACTGACGAAATTTCTTCAGTTCTTCCAGCGGCAACCCGTAACCGAAAGTGTGCAACAACGCATAAAGCAAAGCGGAACCGTGCCCAGCCGAGAGAATAAATCGGTCCCGGTCGACCCATTGGGGTGATGCCGGATTATGTTTCATAAAACGATCCCACAGTACATAAGCCATCGGCGCTGCGCCGAGCGGCAGGCCCGGATGGCCTGATTTTGCCTTTTCCACCGCATCGACCGCCAAAAAACGCAATGTGTTTA